>CAYWMZ010000079.1:0-8195 GCA_964459485.1 uncultured Desulfocapsa sp.
TTTGGCCACTTCGACAACCTCCTTTAGGCTGCGATTAAAAGAGAACCAATCACACTCGGCATGTTCGGGACGGGCAAATTTGAGAAAATCAGAAACCGTGTTGGAGAGGCGGTTGGATTCTCGTAAGATAATGGTGATCAGGTCCATATTGGCCTGATGCTGTGAGGAATGGTTCTGCCTGAGTTCATTGGCGAGAACCTGGGCTGAACCTGAAATTGCCGTCAAAGGATTTCTGAAATCGTGGGCAATACCCGCACTCATTCGACCAATGGCTGCCAGCTTTTGCGTCTGCTGCATCTTCTTCTGGAGGCGTTCGACCTCACTGATATCCTGAATAGTAATCACCCGGCAGTTATTGCAATTCTCTTTCTTGTTGGTCACACCTTCCCGAGCTTGGTTATATTGCAATTGTGCATATGAGTAGCCAATTCTGGTAATCTTACCGTCTTTGCGCAACAGGTCAGCAGAATGTCTGGAACCTGTGTTGGTAAAACTGATATTGGGAAAAATATTCGGGAATTTGGTGTTACGGAGTTCTTGCAGCGAGTAGCCGGTGATCAGAGTAGCGGCGTGGTTGACTGTTGTTATGCTGTTGCTGTCATCTGTGGTGATGATACCGGTTCTGATGTCATCAAAAATCTGTTTGTAGAGGAGGCTCAGTCTGTCGAAATCGCGTACTGAATCAGACAGGGCATCCTCTGTCTTGCGAAGTCTTCCGGCAAAGAGACTACTCAGGGTGGCTGCCAGGAAAAATGTCAAACCGTAAACGGCAAAAAGGTTAAACATGGCAAGTGGATCCCGGCCATTATCATAAAAAGGAACTTTAAGGAAATTTGGGAAAAACCGGTGATATTCCAGAGCCAGTACCGTGGCATATTGCAGGGTGGCAGCTCCTGCAGCAATTAATCCACCCAGGCGTGGCAGAATTAGGCCACCTGCAATAATGGGGAAGAAGTAGATAGGGGTAAAGATGGAGTGCAGACCGCCACTGTAATAGAGGAGGATGGAAACAAAAAAGGTATCAAGAAGAATCTGTTTCGTGCCGAATCTGCGGGGATTGATGCTATCTGATCTTAGGAGAACCAGACTGGACAGGATTGAGGTACCATAAATAAGCAGAATAAAGAAGAAGAGGTGGATCTGGGGCAGAACCACCACATTAAACTGTCCGGCCTGGAGGTAGGCACTGACCCCTAAAAGGACACTGTAGAGGACGACTCGTAGAAAGAGCATCCACAAGAGCTGATCTACTACCAGGTCATGCGGGGACGTTGTATTGGTTTTGGCAAGGGGAAAGGCCATCCGTATCTATCCTATGTCATATTTTTTGACTTTATAGCGTAATGATCTAAAACTGATCTGGAGCATTTCCGCGGCACGCATCTTGGAATTCCCGGTTTTTTCGAGGGCGGCCCTGAGGCAGTTTTTTTCGGTTTCAGCCATTACTTCTTCCAGGCCCCGGCTGAAGAGTTCTTCTTCATCGGCCACCACCTGGAAGGGAGACCGGACTGCCTCTATTGCCAGTTGGTCGGAGCGAAATGTCGATAGGGTGAGGCTCTCTGGAAGGATAATATTTGAGGACTCCAGGGCAACTCCACGCTCAATAATGTTTTCAAGTTCACGGACATTGCCGGGGAAATCGTATTTCAGTAAGACCTCCATGGCGTAGGAGGACATTTCCTGCACCTCCTTGCCAAAGAGCCGAGAGTATTTTTTGAGGAAAAAATCAACAAGCAGTGGCACATCACCCTTGCGTTCCCGGAGAGGAGGGACTCTGAGGGGGACAACGGCCAGGCGATAGAAAAGATCTTCACGAAAGCGACCCGCCATGATCTCTTCTTCGAGGATTTTGTTGGTAGCTGCAATGATCCTGACATTGACATTTGTGACCTTCACCCCGCCCACGGCTTTTATTTCACGTTCCTGAAGGACGCGCAGGAGTTTGGTCTGGATAATGGGGCTGAGTTCCCCGATCTCATCGAGGAAGGCGGTTCCGTTATCCGCCAGTTGAAAAAGCCCTTTCTTGTCACTTATGGCTCCGGTAAATGATCCCTTCACATGGCCGAAGAGTTCGCTTTCCATGAGCTCCTCAGGGATAGCACTGCATGTAATGGGGATAAAATCCTGTTCTGCAACCTTGGAGTGGCGATGGATGGCTTGGGCCACCAGTTCCTTACCCGTACCCGATTCACCATAGATCAGGACATTGGCAGGGGTGATGGCAATGCGCTGGATCATCTCAAAGATCTTGATCATCTCCCGGCTCTCCCCAATGATCTCAGGGAATGCAGCAGAGATTGACTTGGCCTCGGCATGTTGCCTACCCTTTTTTGTGGCAGCGGAGATCACGGATTTGATCTCATCCACGTTGAAAGGTTTGCTGATGTAGTCGAAGGCTCCGTTCTTCATGGCAAAGACGGCATCATCGGGAGAGGCAAAAGCGGTGATCAGGACTACAGGAAGGGAAGGGTGCTGCTCTTTGATTGCGCCAAGCAGATGGAGGCCATCCATCTCCTCCATGCGAATATCGGTGATTACCAGGTCGAAATTGTGTTCTGCAATCTGTTCTAGTGCCTGGCGTCCACCGGCTGCAGTCGCAACCTCGTAGCCCTCCTTTACAAGGAGAATCTTGAGGAAATCACGCATGCTGCGTTCATCGTCAACAACAAGAATAGAGGTCATAGGTGTGTGGGGTGGAGGATGCCTGTTTGGGGTTGCAGGCTGTTTCTCTGCAACTATTTACAGATTTTTTATTGCTTTTGTTTTTTTAGTGGTGATGCCGAGGGGGTGCCCTTCTCAATAACCTACCGCATTCATCGCTATAATTCCAATGCATAAATAGATCAGGGCTGCTTTCTACTCACCAGCTCTTCTTTGGCCTTTTTTTTGAGTCGTTTTATCATATATTCACGTGATGCCGCAGCTGAGCGTGAAGGTTGCTCTTCGGAATAGACGAGACTCACAGGTCTTCTGGGACGGGTATATTTCGCCCCTAGGGTTGTGTGGTTGTGTTCATGGAGACGTTTTGATAAATTGGTTGTGATGCCGGTGTACAAGGTGTTGTCGCAGCAACGGAGTATATACACAAACCACGGTTTTTGGGGAATGGCCATAGGGACTCCAAAAAAAGAAAAGGCCCCGGATACCAAAATGCGGGTAGCCGGGGCCGGGAACTCAACAGTTCTGCCAACGGGCCTTATTTCTTGTGAGTGGCTCGGAGGGTTCTGGCGAGTTCTTTGATTTCACCAAGGTCTTCGGTCATCATATTCCAACCGTACCAGTAGGCGTAATCCGGATTTACATGGAAGAATGCCTGATAGGCACGCATCCGGTGCTTCATATACATCCGTAACAGTACCTGATCTATATAGGACAGTTTATCCAGATCCTTATCCCATGCAGCACCGTTGGTGTGCATAAAGGCGAGCAGGAATGGGTAGTTGAAGGGGTAGCCTTCTGGCTTCTTTATAATACCCTCTTTGTACAGGGCTGCCACGGTCTCGATGGCTTCAGCCATCAGTCGATCGGCCTTGCCCAGGATGGAATCACCCATCTCCATCTGTGTTTTTGCATAGTTCTCAGAATGACACTGAGTACAGGTCTTGAGCATTTTGGCACGCTCAGTCTCCCAGGATGCCTGGTCAAGGCGAACCATATCTACGGCCTTTACCGCATCAAGGATGGGTGTGGGTTTACCCGTCTCAGGATCCAATACTCCAAGGGCCTTAAGGATGGTTACCCGGTCAGCCGCTTCTTGTTTGTCTGCGGGCAGGGGGAGGCGTACGCCAAGGAAACCCCAGGCAGTCTTGTTTTCGTGGGTACCATTGGGGAGATGACAGGTCTGACAGGTTGGAGCTGCAGCACCTTCTGGCAGGTCGCCTGCCAGTTTGGCAAAGTAACGAATACCGTGTTTAGAACTGGACCACATTTCCCATTGGGGATGGTCATAGCCCATATGACACTGTTGACAGGCACGGGGATTTTGGGCCTCTTTTAAGGAGAAGGCATGGCGGGTGTGACATTCATCACAGGAGTTTACCTGATAGCGGTATCCTTTTGCCAGTTGATCTTTCTTTTGCTCTTCTGATTTAATTCCCATGTTATGGCAGCCACCGCAGCCACGACCACCCTCAATGAGTTCGTCGGGTGCCATGTGGGTAGCAGGGATGGCATTTAGGGTGGTCCAGCCAAAGTTATGTTTTCCCTTGGAAAAGGAATCAAATTGATCCTGATGACATTCGGCACAAACGGCCTCGTCGGGCAGGATTGCCTTTTTAAAATCTTCTGCGGTGCTATGTTCCTCACCGTGGCAGGTGGAGCAGGTGACATCATTTTTTGAATGTTTTGATACCTGCCAGTCTTTTACCATGCCTGGGCTAACCTTTGTGTGGCACTCGATACATTTGTCGGTTACCCCGGCAACCCCGGTGGCCCCGGCGATACCCGCCGTGGACAGTAAGACAAAGGCACCTGCTGCCAGTACTGTTTTTAATCGAATCATTTTCCCTCCCATTGGTGAAAATGGTTACGTTTGATCCTTGTCGCCCATCGACAAGAATATAAAGAAATATAGTCCAATATAAGCGCAGTTAATCATAAATCATTGACCTAAGTCAAACTAATAGTCGTTCTTATTGTAAGTTGAGAATGGGTGGTGTGATTTTAGAGTGTGAGATCTGCACAGTGTAGAAAATAAGGTCTTTGCTTGTCAGAACAAAGGATTTAAGGTAAAAACAAGCAGGAAGAAGCCGTGGATGAAACGGGCATTAAAACGCTGCAAGGAAGAGAACCATAGGGGAATTACTGATGAGTGAAAAAACTGGTGCTGAGAGCGTGAACGATGAATCCCAGGAACAGTTGTCCGAGTCCCAGGCCCTGACTGAACATCTCCGTGAACTCCGCTCCTGTCTTATAAAATCCTTTGTGGTGATCGTCGCAGGCTTTGCCCTTGCCTACAGCTTTATTAAACCCATAGGTAGCTGGTTCTTTAAACCGTTAATAGACGTGCTCCCTGCGAGTAGTTCTTTGATCTTTACCTCTTACCAGGAAGGGTTTTTTTTTATCTAAAGCTTGCCCTCGTCTGTGGCCTGCTCCTGGCCAGCCCTGTAATTTTCTACCAGATATGGCGATTTGTTGCCCCTGGTCTCTACAAACATGAAAAAAAGGTCATTCTTCCCTTCAGCATTCTCTCCACCATCTGTTTTATAGGGGGGACGGCCTTTGGCTATTTTGTGGTCTTCCCTCCCGCCTTTAAATTCCTTGTGGGCTATTCCAATGACTATCTGGTCTCCATGCCTGCTGTTAGCGAATATTTTTCCTTGGCTCTGCGAATGCTCATTGCCTTTGGTGTAATTTTCGAGATGCCTATTTTGATGGTCTTTCTGGCCAAGATGGGCATCGTGACGGTGAGTTTTCTAAATAAAAACCGCAAGTATGCAATCCTTATAAATTTTATTCTTGCAGCGATTCTTACCCCAACGCCCGATGTGGTGAATCAGATGATGATGGGGATTCCCCTGCTCATACTCTATGAAATCAGTGTGGTCGCCGTCTATTTCTTTGGGAAAAAGACATTTATTGGTTTCGATGAGGATGCTGCTGTGGATTCAGATACCGAATCACTGGAAAATAAAGAGTAAGCATTTCCTGTGGGTACTGGATTTTCTGCCACTAATACGGTATATAAAAAGGGTGATACCATACAGCCTTTTTTAACGCCAAACAAAGAGATTAGAGAAATAGTAGACATACGGAGATTCTATGAGTCAAACCGCAAAGTACCAAAAACTTCTTGAGATCGGTCGTCCGCCGAATGTTCAAAAGCTCTTTCCCCATTCCCATGCCCTGCTGGTCAGTGGCAAGCTTATCGATCGGGCCATGCGGGCCAAAGGTTCTGCCATGACCATAGCGGCTAACGGTCGCAGCAGTTTTGTCATCCGCGGGGTATTGCAGGCCGCACAACGTGCCAATAGCGCAATTATCATTGAAATCGCACGTTCAGAGGGCGGGGCCAATGCCTACTGTCCAGTGAGCCTGTGGAATATGGCCAGGATAGTCGATCAGATGTGTAATGAGATGGCAATCACCATTCCTGTTGCCATCCATGCCGACCATTACGGGATTAAGCAGGAAAGCGATATGGCCATGGCCAAGGTTGAAATTCCCTCCCTCTTTGAGGCGGGTATAACCTCCATAGCCGTTGATGCCTCTCATATGCCCGATGATAAGAATCTCCTGGCCAATATAGAACTCAACAGCATTATCCCTTCCTGGGCTGGACTTGAGACCGAGGTGGGTGAAATTAAGGGTGCACTTGGTCTCTCCACCGTGGATGACGCCTCCTTTCTTATCCAGGGACTCAATGCCCATGGTATCTGTCCAGACTGGATTGCCCTGAATAACGGAACCACCCATGGGCTTGAGGATTCGGGTCAGGGTATTCAGGTGGAACTCACCGGTGCTATCCACCAGGCCCTGGCTCCTTATGGCACCTCGGGTGCCCAGCACGGGACATCTGGTAATAGCTCGGAACGCTTGCGTGCCATCTGCCAGGAAACGGCCACCACTAAGGCAAACGTAGCAACAGCCTTACAGATGGCTTCCTGGGGTGTGGAGGTGAACGATTACGGTAATGCCATTTCAGACAGTGATGGAAAATTTACCAAAGTAGAAGGTGAAGGGGTGACCGGTGCCATATGGCAGGAGATGGTCGCCTACGCCGATAAAATGGGATGGAAGGGTGGCGACTATAAAAAACTGAACCTCCCCTTTGAAAATAAACTCTGCGGACTGTCTCGGGATATTCGTAGCAGAATGAGTAAACGAGTGGAGGAATTCACCTATGATCTTCTGGTGAATGTCTTTAATGCCGAGGGTACCGCAGAGCTGGCCAGGGAAGAGATTCTCAAAGCGGGCAGCCACGACCTCGGGCCAAAGGCTCAGCGTATCGAAGATCCACAGAATTGGACAGAAGAAAAAATAATAGAACGGGCACTCACTTTAGATAGTGACAAGGGGCCTGAAGGGGATTTTGATGACTGAGACAGACTGCCAACTACCCATGAAAAAGATATTGGTAACGGGAACCGCTGGTTTTATTGGGTCTTTTCTGGCCCAAAAACTCCAGGCATCGGGGTGCGAGGTGGTGGGTATAGATACCATCACCGACTATTATGATGTGAATCTCAAACAGGCCCGTCTGGATAACATCGCAGCAGGAGAAAACTTTCAAAACCTCAAGGTCGATATAGCTGATCGTGGGGCCATGGAAAGACTCTTTACAGACCATAGCTTTGATGCCGTGGTCAACCTGGCTGCCCAGCCTGGAGTCCGCTATTCACTTATTAATCCGGCTTCCTATATTGATACTAATCTGGTTGGGTTTGGCAATCTTTTAGAAGGGTGCCGACATTCCGGGGTGAAGCACTTTGTCTATGCCTCATCTAGTTCAGTCTATGGGGCCAATACCCAGCAGCCCTATTCCGAGCACGATAATGTCAATCATCCAGTATCCCTCTATGCGGCCTCCAAAAAGTCCAATGAGCTGATGGCCCACTCTTACAGCCATCTCTTTGGACTGCCCTGCACCGGGCTGCGTTTTTTCACCGTTTACGGGCCCTGGGGTCGGCCGGATATGGCACCCATGCTCTTTGCCAAGGCCATCCTTGCCGGTGAACCCATCAATGTCTTCAATAATGGTAATATGGAACGGGATTTCACCTTTATTGACGATATCGTAGAGGGCGTGGCCCGGGTGGTACAGAAACCGGCCGAACCCGACTTTGAATGGAAATCAGACAGCCCGGATCCTGCGACATCCTACTGCCCCTACCGTATTTATAATATTGGAAACAATAAGAAAGAGCGGCTGCTCTACTTTATTCAGCTCCTGGAAGAAAACCTAGGTAAGAAAGCGGATAAGAATTTTCTGCCCATGCAGCCTGGGGATGTGCAGGCAACCTATGCCAATGTGGATGACCTGATCAGGGATTTTGACTATAAGCCGGACACCCCGCTTGATGTTGGTATTAAGGCCTTTGTTGACTGGTATCTGGAGTATTACAAGTAATAAGGACGTAGCCTTCTCCCCTTTCAGGTCTTCATCAATTCCATCGCAGCCTTGATAATGGAAGGGGAGTCAAGTTTTGAGTTTTTCCACAGGATTTCCTGGGGGCCATGTTCGATAAAGTGATCCG
>CAYWMZ010000080.1:0-8074 GCA_964459485.1 uncultured Desulfocapsa sp.
CGAAAAAACTCCAATATTGCGGCCTACGGAAAGGAACGCATCCTGTCCCATGCAGAAAATATCGATATCTTTCTTGCCCAACAGGGCCGTATGAACCGGGTAACTGTCCAGAAGATTTTGGAAGAACCGGGATTTCAGGCCATAAAGGCGGTGCGTGAGGGAATGGTTTTTCTGGTGCATGAGGAATTGGTGTCCCGACCTACCCGGCGTATCCTCCTTGGGATTCAAGAAATTAAAGATATTCTCTACCCGGTACAGTAGATATATGAACTATTACAACCCAGCTGCCCCGTTAAACAAAACAGCTGAATCGGCCCATTCTGCCTCAGTCTTCTGGGTTTTATCCAATTAGGCACAAAAAGATTCGAAACACCAAGAATAACGCCTATAAAGAACATTTCCACTGCTCTTTATTTGACAAATCTTTTCATTGCTCACTATAATGACTAAATATCCCTTGGAATTTTCACCATTCACCACGGATTCTCGTCATGCATATCTCTCCCTGGCCCCGCCCTCAGAACCCTGTGCATCTGTTCCTCCTGCCCCTCCTTTTTCTACTCCTGCTGACACCCATCTCCGCACAGGCGCAGGAAAGTAGAATTCCCAGTGAACTACAGCCATGGATTCCCTGGGTTCTGTATGAGCAGGAAGAGGTATTATGTACGCTAAGGGCAGAAAGCACCACAAGCAGGTACTGTAACTGGCCCTCAAGCCTTGAATTGAGCGTAGACGACAGTGGTGGAAAGTTCAGTCAGCAATGGCTTGTTGAAACCCGAAGCCTGGTACCGCTACCAGGCAACAGTCCCCTGTGGCCAAGCAACGTTACGGTAGACGGCAAAGAGATTCTGCTCTCCAAGATCAAGGGCCGCCCAGCAGTGTGGCTTGATCCTGGGGCACATAGCATTCGTGGTAATTTCTCCTGGGCTACACTCCCCGAGAATATATACATCCCCCCTGCCACCGGTCTGGTACAACTCACTATTATGGGAGAAAAAGTCCAGAACATGCAACTGGATACCAAGGGGAAACTCTGGTTCAAAAGCCAGAAAGAGGCACCCAAAAAGAGCGAAGAGAGTCTTGGACTCCAGGTATTTCGAAAAATAGATGATGGGGTTCCTCTGCGTCAGGAACTCGTAATCCTGCTCACCGTCTCAGGGACACCCCGGCAGATAACTCTAGGCCTCAAAGAAGACCCGGCATTTGTCCCCTTGCAGGTAAGCTCTCCACTCCCGGCACGCCTTGATAAAAGTGGCCGCCTGACGCTACAGGTACGCCCCGGTCAATGGCGGATCAAGATGATTCTCAGAAATACCCTGCCCTCCTCTCCTAAAACCTTGACCATTGGAGATATTGACGGCACCTGGCCCTCCCAGGAAATATGGGTGTTTGCAGCTAACCCTAAACTGCGCCAGATAAACATTACAGGAGTATCATCCGTTGACCCAACCCGAACTGCACTTCCCAGGGAGTGGCAGCAATTTCCCGCCTACCTGATAAAGAGTGGGGAGCGCATGAGTCTGAGCCAGAAGAACCGTGGTAACTCATCTCCCGTCCCCAACCGTCTGAGCTTGAAACGGAAACTTTGGCTAGACGAAGATGGGGGCGGACTCACCGTAAAAGATGAGATCAAGGGTATTATGACCAGGGGCTGGCGCCTCAGCACTCTGCCCTCCCAACTCTTGGGGAGAGTTACTGTAGGTGGTAGACCGCAGCTAATTACTCGCCTCCAAGGCAGCCCTGAATCGGGAGTGGAGGTACGCCAGGGAAAACTTAATCTAACAGCAGAATCACGCATACCGATCCCAGTACAAAGCGGGCAATTACAGCTTCCGGCTCTGGGTTGGAATCATACGGTACAAAATCTGTCAGTGGAACTGCACCTCCCCCCCGGCTGGAGTCTGCTTGCAGCCTCAGGGGTTGACCAGGTATCAACCTGGATTACCCGGTGGACCCTCCTTGATATCTTCCTGGTGCTAATCACCGCCTTGGCCACCGCCCGCATCCTTGGTGCAGGATGGGGAGTGCTGGGTCTCCTCTTTCTGGTCTTCTCCTATCACCAGCCAGGTTCCCCGAAATATCTGTGGCTCATTCTGCTGGCACTTCTGGCCATCCAGAAACTTATTACGCCAGAAACTGCAAAACAGATCTGCAAGGTGGCTATTATTTTCATTCTTGGCATACTCACCATTTCCGCCATTCCCTTCGTAATTCATGAGGTACGTATCGCCATATATCCTCAGCTTGAGTATGGCAATGGTCGTAGAATTATACGGCAACAGTACAGAGAAAGTCGCAACATGAAAGATACGATGGTGCAAGAGGAAGAGCTTGCAGCCCCCATGGTCTCTCCTTCTTCTCTTGCTCAAAGAACTCCCGTCCAGAAGAACAGGTACTCACTGGCCCCGACTAAAAACAAGGCCATTGAGATTGATCCCAAAGATATGATTCAAACCGGGCCCGGACTCCCGGCCTGGGAATGGAAAAAGATATATCTCAGCTGGAATGGACCTGTTGCTCCCGAACAGAACATTTCACTCTACCTCCTCAGTCCCCTCAATAACAGCATCGCAGCCCTGCTCCGGGTTCTGTTACTAATGCTCTTTATGGGTGGATTTTTTCGATATTTTCTGCGCCATCCATCGTTAAAGGCGGCTCCGCCACAGGCACCAAAGTCTTCAGGCAGAGCCAAAACACCACTCTCCTCCAAGGCCGTCACCACTCTGGCGCTGTTTTTTTGTCTCTTCTCTCTGCTGGGCCCTATGATTTCACCTGCCGTAGCAGAAGTTCCACCTCCTGAAATTCTCAAAGAACTACAGAACAGACTTCTGGCACCCCCAAAATGCGGTAAAGACTGCGTCACCATAAATAGCTGTAAAGTTGCAATCGACAACAACACTCTACAGGTAACCCTGGAATTGGATTCCTTAATCCGTATGGCCATCCCACTGCCAGGAAAGAATAGATTCTTTGACAAGATTATCCTCGATGCCAAAGCAGCAGACATCCTGCGTCTGGACACAAAACGCTACCCCCTTATCCGTGTGGAACCGGGTCGCCACACCATACTCCTCAAAAAAGAGTTGAGTGGTTTAAATAGCCTCTCCTTTTCATTCCCCCTGCGGCCAGAAAGCGGCCAGGCACTGTTAAACAACTGGAGTATCAGTGGACTCTATGATGATGGTCGACTCGACAAACAGCTCAGCCTCAAGCGTATTGCACCTGCCGCAGGAAATACAGAGAGCAAGGTAAGGGAGAGAAACAGTATTGAGATACCGGCCTTTGTCCGTGTGGAACGCAGCCTGCATATGGGCTTGAAATGGACGGTGAATACCCGAATTATACGGCTCAGTCCGGAAACTGCCATAGCCCTGGACATTCCCCTCATTCCCGGAGAACAGGTAACCACCGCAGGTCTGCAAATTAAAGAAAGACAATTGCGCATCAATATGGGGCCGGAACAACGATCATTTAGTTTTCAATCTTCAATGAATCCGGTGGACAAACTACGCCTCAGTGCGGCCAAGACCACATCCTGGACAGAAGTCTGGTTCCTCGATGTAAGCCCCATCTGGCATGTGACAGCGAAGGGACCACCGGAGATCAACCAGACCAATCCTGCCGGAAAACGCTACCCGGAATATCATCCCTATCCGGGTGAGACACTGGATCTTAGCATCAGCCGTCCCGCTGGAGTTCCGGGGCCAAGTATGACGGTGACCAGCAGTAAACGGGTGATAAAGCCAGGCCTTCGAACCACAGAGACTTCTCTCTTTCTCTCGCTCAACGCAAGTCGTGGCCTCCAACACACTATCACCTTGCCCCCAGGAGTCGAACTCCAAAAGAGCCTTATTGACGGGAAGGAACTCTCCCTGCAACTGGAAGGAACTCAACTGACAGTGCCCATACTGCCCGGAAAGCAGGATATCGAGATCGGCTGGCGCAGTCCCCACGGTGTTGCGACAGGAAAACTGCTCACCGAAACGGTGAATATTGGGCTTCCGTCTGTCAATGCCTCCATAGAGTTAAGCGTCCCTTCGTCACGCTGGATACTGTTCACAGGTGGACCACGCATAGGGCCTGCGGTACTCTTCTGGGGCGAACTGCTGGTTATCATACTCATCGCCATCTTTCTAGGGCGGGTCACGCTCACCCCCCTTGGTACCCTGCAATGGCTCTTGCTGAGTATTGGGCTCAGCCAGGTTCCCATCCCAGTGGCGGCAGTGGTGGTGGCTTGGCTCCTGCTCCTTGGGCTGCGAAAAAAACGGGGCCATGAGATAAAGAGTGCCACAAGCTTTAATTTCCTCCAGGTTGCCCTGGTTTGCCTGAGCCTGCTAGCAATGGCGGCCCTGTTTTTTGCCATTCAGCAAGGTCTCTTGGGGCATCCTGATATGCAGATCGGTGGCAATGGTTCCAATGGCCATCTCCTGCGCTGGTATCAGGACAGGGCAGATGCCCAACTCCCCAATGCCTGGGTAATCAGTGTGCCGCTGCTGGCCTACCGCATCACCATGCTGCTCTGGTCCCTGTGGCTGGCGATGGCCCTGTTGAACTGGATCCGTTGGGGCTGGCAATGCTTCAGCACAGTTACTGTGTGGAAAAAAGTACCACCACGACCAAAGAAAAAGAGTATGCCGAAACGAAGGCGGGTAGTGACCTCCCATACTGCAAGGCAAGAACAAACAACTAAAACTGTGCAGAGAAAAAAGCCGAGCAGTACTGGAGTAACACGGGTCACAAGGCCTCAGCCCAAAAAAGATGTTAAAACAGTACCTAAGTAACCTGAGGCCCCAAGCATGAAGAAGAGCATAAACAAAGAAATTCTCATGGCCATTGACGGATCTATTTATTCCCATCAGGCCCTTGTCTACTGCAGTACCCTTTTTGCCGAAAACGACGACGTCCACTTCCGGCTCTATAACTGGATCACGGCAGGTTCCTCTGTTATGCCCTCCGTTATGGACTCCGAGGATTCCCTGATTCCAAGGGACAGCAGCCTCAGCAAGAGAGAGAGTACGGCTAGGCGTTCCCTCAGCCATGACAGGGAAAAGCTGATCCGCTTTGGTGTTTCCCCTCAGCGCATCCAGAGTTCTGTGAAACTATCCGGCTATAACATTGCCACAAGCATCCAACAGACAGCAAAGGATGAACTGGTGGATGCCATTCTCATAGGCCGCAGGGGACTTGACGGGATCAGTAAAATGCTGCTGGGATCGGTATCCAGCACCCTTTCCCGCCATTGTCACGGCACACCGATCTGGATAATAGATGGAGAGGTGGAATCAAAGAATTTTCTGGTAGCCGTAGACGGTTCCAATAATACCCTGATGGCCATCGACCATCTCTGTCATATCTTTGAGGGCAGGGAGGATATCCATTTCTGCATCTTCCACTGCGCCACCCTCTTTGGAAAAAAGCCGCAATGCCATCCGGAACTCTTCCATGACAAATGGGGAAAGGAGTGGTGCGACAGGCACCTCTCCGGGGGTGCCTGTCTCTTTAATGCCCCGCAGCGCCTACTCCTGGAGGCCAAGATCCCCATTGAACAGATCGAGGTCCTCTCTGAAAGCAGTGACCTCGAAGAAGCCCACGGTATCATCCGTGAGGCCAAGAAACGGAATTGCGGTACCATCGTCATGGGACGCCGAGGGGCGGGTATGGCCAAGGGCCTATTTGGCGGCGTCTCCGACAGGGCCATCAACAATGTCCAGAATCTGGCCCTGTGGATTATTGGTTGATTGCGGGTACCACCGTAATCACCGCAGCCTTTCCAGGTTCCAAGTAGGCGTGACCCAATTTCCGAATATCTTCCGTTTGAAACCCTGCAAAACTCTCAAGGATAGACTGAGGCCACTGCAACTGCTGCGGGTATCTGGCTGAGAGGGAGAGCACAGAACTCAGCCAGTAACGGTTACTGCGAACCATATCGTTTAGGGAAGTGAGCATTGGTCCTTTGGCACGCTCGAGTTCCTCATCACTGATATTACCCTGCCACAACTCATCGGCTATTTTTAGAACCTCATCTTTCAGGGTCTCGATCTCACCTGGATCCACAATAAGTACGGCCCGAATAACACCATAACCGTCATAGATTCTGCTGGAACTATTGTAGACCTGTGGCGAGTAGGAAGCCCCCATCTTTTGCCGGATTACCCGCCGCATCTTATCTGAGAAAATCTCAGCGAGCAGATGCAAGCCACGGGTTCGTTGAATATCCCAGAAATCGTCACTCTTCCAGGCAACAACCAGCATGGCCTTGTCAATTGAAGAGGGAACAGTAAGAGCAAGGGACTTTCCTTCCGGAAAAGAGGCCCGCTGCCTTTTCAGAGATATCTTTTCTTTTGGGGGAAAGACGGAAAAATATTTTTCAACCAGGCCCAAAATCGCCTCCTCATCAAAATCGCCGACAATGGAAAGCTCCAGAGGACTGCTGCTGAGGGCCGGAAGAAACCATGCCGCTACCTGCTCTTTAGTGAGGGCCGAAAACTCCTGCCAGGATGGCACTCCGAAACCGGGATGCCCCTCCGCCAGAAAGGCCTCCCCCTCAAGGGGCATCCCCCCAGCCACATCGGAAGAGAGTGCCTTGTAAAATTGTTTAAAACGCTCCATACTCACTGTGAAAGCATCGTCGTCCACAGCCGGGTCGGCCAGCAGACTTTGCATGACCTGAAACAGAAGCTCTGCATCTTTCGTCAGGCCCTTGCCCTGCCAGCTAAAAGAAGCAGGATTGACCCGAAACCCCAGCTCCACACTAGATCCGGCTAAAATCCGATCCAGGGCATTTTTATGTATCTGTGCTGTTCCCGAAAGACCCACCACAGATTTGGTCAACATGGCAAGACCGGGTGAAGTCTCACCCACCTTTCCCAATCCGAAATCTGCGGAAACCTCAATACTGTTTTCCTCAAAGGTAGTCTTCTTCAGATTAAGTATAAGACCGTTTTCAAAGACATAACGTGTTACCCCAATTGCAGGAAAGTCTTTTTTGGCGATCGGCTGAGAACCACTTCCGAGATGAAGATAGGGGAACTCCTTTAACGTCTCCTCCTTATACTTATTGGGCCTGCTGGCCAGAGCTTTCTTATATGAGTCCTCTATCGTTTTGAGGGGCTCATCGCCTAATACTACATTCCCATTGACTTCAATTATGCGTCTGGGATGGGACCAGATCTCACGAAATCGATTTTCCACCTCGCTAAGAGTCATCTTGGCTAATACCGGCCCGAACAACTCAAGTTCCTGCTGCGGGGACTGGCCCACTCTGTTGCTATTAATATTCCTGACAATGGATGTAGCTAATGTCCTTGAATTTCTGGTGGTGGTTGTGAGTACTGCCGAATCGAGTTCTGCAAGCACCTCCTTTTTGACTCGTTGCAACTCCACCTCGCTAAACCCGGAATCCAGGGCCTGACGCAGGCTGTTCTCGATGAGCAACAGGCTCTCTTTCCATTTACCAGGATCACTTTTGGCACCAATTTCCGCATAGCCTATCCGATCAAGATAGACACCCGAATAGATATTGGCCTTGGTAAAGGGGGCTGAACTTTTGCTGGCAAGATCATTCAGACGATACTGCATAATCTGATTTGCTGTGTAGGCTATCAGTTCCTTCCGTTCAAGAGCAAAAGAGTCGTTCACAGGGGTCTCATTCCAGAGGCTTCCGATACTGGTTTCGGTCAGTCCCATCTCCCCTTCATGATGATAGAAGAAATCTGTGCCATTCGCTTTAAGGCTGCCCATATCCGGACAAGACGGCTGCTTCCCTTCACCCTTGAGAGGAGAGAACTGTTTTGCAAGCAGAGGTTCTACTTTTTGGGGGTCAAAGTCACCCACCATAACCAGCACCATATTCTCAGGTCTATACCAGTCATCGTAAAATTTTTTCATCAGCGCATGATCGGCACTGTTCAGGGTGGCAACAGTACCAATGGGCGTCCGTTCCGGGATACGCGTTCCAGCCATTGAGAATTTAGTCTCCGCCACATGGGCCCGGTAGGCAGCTGAATCCCGACTCCGTTTTTCGGCGAGAATCACCCCACGCTCACGATCTATCTCTGTCTGAAGAAGCGTAGCC
>CAYWMZ010000081.1:0-6083 GCA_964459485.1 uncultured Desulfocapsa sp.
ATCAAAGAACTCTTCCTCCACCACCAGGGGATCTGCTCCTGCAACAGAGGGGGGATCTCCATTTTCCTTTTCAAGGAGGACAGCCAGCTTTTCAGCCAGGGGGGAGAGGGAGTGAATCCAGCCTATGCCCGATTTGCGGCTCAGTCGCCACACCACCTCATAGCGTCGCCCCTCTGGAGTATTGGCATACTCTTCAAATTTACGGAGCAGATTGTTCAAAAAGGTGGACTTGCCACTGCCATGGGGGCCGTCAAAGATATAGATCTTGTTCTGCTGCGCCCCGATTTTGAGGCCATCCACATGACGCATCAATCTGTTGGCAAAGAGACGATCGGCAAAGAAGGGGTTATCCGACCCTTCAGCCAGAAGTTTTGAACAGTCGTAGTCCAGATAGGAGATGGACTCAAAATCTCCCTGATACTCATCCTCTCCATCACCAACACAACTCTTGATCATATCATGGTAGACCTGATAGACATTGCGCATCACCCGATCCGGCTCTTCTATCATCTCCTGAAGAAACTGGGCAAAGGAGAGGTGGGGCTGCTGCTCTATCCCGCCTTCTTTGCCGCACAGGGCGGCCATGGCCTTACTCAAATCCCGCATCGTAATTCCCCGTATTAAAATTCGTGTGGCTGATCAGTCAAGAGGAACCCTGCTCAGCCGCTTGTTCTTCATAATGTAACGAAACCGTTTCCAGGCCATCTGCTGCTTTGGCCGCTCCTGACGAGGGCCAGGGGTCGCCTTTCCGGTCTTGCGCAGCTCCGTGGTCTCCAGCCACACCGGGCCACCCCACAGATACTCGATGCCCAGCATGGTATTGCCGATATAGTCCTGCACCAGAGGTTTCTTCTCAAAACGGTGTCTCAGTACCAGGGTATTTTCCTTGGTGGTGCCGATCTCCATGGATGGCGGATGGTAGAGGGAGGCCAGTACCATCTTTTTATACTTCTCGGCACTCTTACTCTTCACATAATACTGCCAGGTCATGCGTTCCTTGTTGAGCCGTTTACCCGCCACAAAGAGTTTGTATCTGTCCACAAAATCCTGATCAATAAAGGTGTTTACAAAGAGGGAGTCGCAGTAGTTTTCCCGCACCTTAAAGATGAAATCATTGCCACCCCTGGTCTTTTTATCAAACTTCCTTCTGCTATCCATATCCTGCAACTGCCGATACTCCATGGAAAAACAGCCCCGATCCCCCCGCTCTTCCAGGAAGGAGAAGAGCCGCATACCAAGGGCGTAGGGGTTCAGCCCCACCTTGGGCATGGAGGTCACATAGGCGTTGATCCGGGAGAAATCCACCTCATGGCCAACAATCCTGTCATCCTGGAGGAAGAGGCGCTCGTGCCAATAACTGGCCCAGCCCTCATTTATTATCTTGGTGCGGATCTGGGGCTGGAAGTAGAGTGATGTGGACCGAACCACCTCGATCACCGACAGCATCCAGCGGTTTTCTTCACGGTTCAGGAACTTGGAGTTCTCCATCAAAAAGCGGAGCAGATCGACTTTAGGCTTGCCGCCACTCTCCTTGAACTTGGCGTAGCAGGAGCCAAACTCGCCGTACTTCTGGGTTACACCCTCAAAGAAGGCGTCCTTGCCCTGTTTTGAGTCCTCCTTGATACAGGTGTTGTAGCGTTCGATCTCTTTGATATAGTCATTCACCGAATCCCGATCGTCACTCTGGAGGAAGACGTCAAAGTAGTAGTCCAGCTTACTGGTGGTTTTACTGCCCGGAAGGCGGTTGAAATCGGCCATATGGTCAAAATAGCCCACCAGATTGTCGATGGATCGGGCAAACTCCAGAACATAGTCTACATAACGCCCCTTCTCGGAACGAAGACGGGCCAGAAGGCGTTTATCGGAGAGGGCCCGGCCATTGAAATCGTACTCCCAGGTGTGCCGGAAGTAGAGGTTATTCTGGAAGAAGTCGATATGCCCCAGGACATGATAGAAAATCATCACGTTGAGCCAGTCCGGATTATTATCGTTATAAAAGGAGATGGGCGGCCGGGTGTTGATCACCGGCTCGTAGGGGTTGGAGGGGTAGAGTTCGTAGCGTCCCTTTTCCTTTAAGACCTCCACATCCTGTACCCAGTAGTCATACATGGTGGGGATCATATTTTTGGGAGAGAGCTCTATCATATCCCGGTTGGAGACCACATATTCGAGACTCTCATCCTGAAAGGAGAGTCCGGCATCCCGGGCCCGCTCCTTACATCCTTCCATGATCTTTTTGGCGTGTTGACTGATAAGTTCCATGTGACCCTTATAGGCTTAAGATATCAATTTCCGAATGCCTTCTATAATTCGAGGCTCGTCACTGTCCTTGCTCATTACATCGAGACGGATCAGCTCGGGGTACTCCTCCAGCAGACCGGAACGTTTCACATACTTCTCAACTTCGGAGTTGCCCGAACCGCCATAGCCGTTCTCGGCCACGGTGATGCCGATACGGTTGGCATACTCCAGCATCTTTTTGAGTTCCGGCAGGGCCTCTTCCCCCTTGGTATCCCAGTCGTCCCCATCGGTGCCGTGGAAGATATAGATGTTGTACTCCCGCTCCAGCCCTTCTTCCTCAACGATCTTATTCACCAGCTTATAGGCCTCGGAGACCTGGGTTCCCCCCGCCACCGTCGAGTTGTAGTAGGTATGGAAATCGGGAACCTCTTTGGCATCGGTATCGTGGAGGATAAAGCGGGTTTCCACCTGATTCTCATACTGATAGGTGAGCCAGGAGTAGAGCAATACATGCTGGCCCACTACGATCTCGGTGGGCTTGCCGCTCATGGAGCCCGAATAGTCACGCACAAAGAAGATCAGGGCCTGAGACTCAAAGTCCTTCTCCTTGGAAAACACCCGGTAGATCCGGTCTGCCGGGGAGATCATCAGTTTCGTAGGATCAACCGGGGCACCAGGAGTAACACGACCCAGTGCAATATTGGTCTGAATCACCCGTTTTAAGGTGGCCTTCTTATCCAGCAACTGCCCAAAACCACGGTTGCTGTCGGTGAGATCGTAGGTGTATTTGGTGAGTGAACGTTTCTTGCCCTTATCCTTGAGATTGGGCAACTCAAACTGTTCGGTGAGGAT
Source organism: uncultured Desulfocapsa sp. (assembly GCA_964459485.1). GTDB lineage: Bacteria > Desulfobacterota > Desulfobulbia > Desulfobulbales > Desulfocapsaceae > Desulfocapsa. Next base: position 3,094 of record CAYWMZ010000081.1, read on the forward strand.
CTTGCCCAGATCATAAGCATTGGACTCGGTCTCATGTCCGCCGCCCTCACCCTGACCGGCCCCGCCTTCGCTTCCCTCCTCTTCCCGAACGGGCTGTTCGCCTAAGATTTCTCCTTCTTCCTCATCTCCTGCGCCACCCTCTCCTTCACCCTCATCATCCCCTTCGCCATCACCCTCTTCCTCATCGTCTGGGTCCCGAACCTGATCGTGGTAGAATTTTTCTTCCACCGTGGTTGGAATCACTACCACCTTGTCATCCCCGTTTTTACCAGGTTTAATCATCTTGCCCACCTGGATCTTACGGGGAAAGCCATCCTCCTCCCGCTGCTTATCACGGGCCAGGAGGTCCTCCAGGGTGTGACCACTCAAAAATGCCACCATCTGGGTGGGCTGAAACTCCTGGAGCATACCAAAATCTTCATAGATATAGCTGCTGCCATCTCCCCGCCCCGTGACAGACTGCGGCTGGGCATGAGTGCTGCTCTGCGATATGAGATCAAGCTCCCGGCGGATCACCGCATCCTGCCTGCTGGTGAGTCCCCGGGCCTTGAGCCGTTTATAGAGGGTATCGAGTTTTTTCTTCATGTGCATTTATATCCCAAGCGTTACGCCTTAAAAACATATAAAGAACCACTGTAACTGTTCAGGGAAATAGTAAAAAATGCGTAACTATTCAGAGTGTACAAGATTCGTTCCCTTGGGCCTTGGCATAATAGTAATGCTATATGACGAGGCTCAAGGGAACGAATCTGGTGTGCTCTGGATAGTTACCAGCTAATTATCGTCTACCTGGGTACAAAAGTACTCTATGGTCTTCTGGGCACAGGTGCTGCAGTAGTTCAGTTTTTTCAACATGGTATCTATCATGCGGTCATAGAGCTTCTGGTTTTCCTCATTGGTACGATTGGCCAGGGCCCCAATCAGACTGCCGGCCCCTGCGATATCCGATTTCAGGCGCACGTCGGTGACCGCCTTGACCAGCTCCAGGTTATCCATAAAGTCATAATCGGGATTGACCGAGATCTTCTGGCCGTAGATCTTGCGAATGGAAGTACGAAAACTCTCCTGCTGCTCCAGGGTCTTCAGCCCCAGCCGTTCCTCCACCGAGTTCACAAAGCGTTCATCAATCTTTAGGGCCTGAAGTTCACCGGTCTGGGGATTTTTGTACTTCCACATCTTATCCGGCCCAAGATTCTCGGCATCGATACCGATGATCATATTCACATAGTGCATCACATCTTTACGGATGGCTAAGGGCTCATCCATATAAGCGTTGAACATCTCGGTCATGATATGTTCACGGTAGAGACCCTTGGCAATACTCAGATCCTCCATAAACTTGGCCCTATCCTTCTCCTCTGCCACATAGTCCAGGATCACCCGCTCAATGGCGTGGAAGATATCGTAGGCAAACATGCAGCAGCCCTCATTGGTCTCGGAACTCTCAAGAACCAGCTGGGCAGCACGCCCCAGGTTGCGCTGTCCCAGCCCCTTCTGGCCAAAACGCTTGGTGATATCCGGGTTCTGATTCAGGGTGTCTATCACTTCGGACAGGGTCTTGACGCTCTTTTCACCGGCCACCTCACCTGCGGCCAGTTTCATGGTCTCAATGGGGGTCAGCTTCTCGGAGCGGGGCAGACGGCTTAAGACCACGGCCACCGAGGCCGCATAATTGAGGTTGGGATCCTGATGCAGGATATCCCCGGTGAGGGTGGTCTTGGATTCGCTCCCGATGGCGTAGCTGGTGAGCTGCTTCTGAAGTTTATAGTTGGAGTTATGGGACACATAGCAGATCCGGCAGCGATCGATGATGGGCGCCTCTTCCTTCTCGGCCAGAAAGCGGTTGAACTCCGAGTTATTGGAGGTGGCGATGATCAAGGTGTCGATGGGCCAGCGGTAACCGTCAATCTCAATGCTCCGGTTCTGGATCACCCCGAGATAAACCTGCACCAGATCCTTCTTATTCTTATAGATCTCATCACTGAAATGGATTCCACCTCCGGCCACCCTTGCTAAGGCCCCCCGCCGTAGATCAAAGCGGTAGGGGTTGTTGGTGTCACTGATATGGAGGAGACGCTGGATGGACTCTTCACCGAGCAGATCCACGGCCGATGAGGTGATCTTGTCTTTGGCCGGATACTTCCCCGTCACCGTACCCAACGATTCGGTGAGGGGAACCGGGACGATATCAATAAATTTTAACATCTCGGAAAGCTTGCCATCACAATACTCCCGGATACCATTCCAGATATAGGCGGAACAGGCCCCCAAAGGACGGTAGTTCTCATACCACTGCTCCTGGAGACCATCGGACAAACGATACCGCTTAGCCAGATAACTGCGGGACTCGTCGGGGAGCTCGGCAAGATTCATGGCCAGCACCATGGGATCTTCGTAGGTCTGGGACTCTATGGTCGTGATATGACCATAGCCCCCCAGTTTATCCAGGTTTTTAAAGCGAAAGGTGTACTTGCGGTTTCCCGGACGTGACAAAAAGCTGCGATACATGGTGCAGAGATACTCCACCAGAAAGGTCTTGCCATTCCCCGGCTCACCAACCAGGACAAAGGCCATCTCCTTGGAAGAACCGCCTTCCGAGGCATCTTTTACAAAGGAGACAAAGGAGTTGATCTCATCGTACATGCCGATGATATGCTTCTTGCCATCCCGAAATCCCATAAAGTCATAGGTGGTCTTACCGTTGATACTCACCTTTTCGATATCTCTCTCAAGGATCATCCGGGTGACTCCCTGAAAGGCATTCTCAAAAACCCGTTCTTCTTTCTTGACTGCGGTGATGTGATCGTGAAGGCTGGTACTGATTTTGGACGCCATGGAATTCCTCCTTATGCAGACAGACCCAAAAGGTCATGAATTTTATTCCCTTTCTTGTAGTACCTCATATCTGGAATAATAATTCAAGGAGTTGTTCATTTATCGTAACTACTCACCCCATCAGAAAAGCACCGAGAAACAAGAAATAAGAAATA
>CAYWMZ010000081.1:6183-8067 GCA_964459485.1 uncultured Desulfocapsa sp.
CTCTTTTTACTACAAACTACCCAATGTATCGCATAAAATTCAATTTCGTACCTCACCAGGTACAGCCAGGACGCAACGTTAGCACTTCTACCTGAACAACCACCCTTTCTCTCAAAAAGATGTTTTCTATATATCGGGCTTGTCCAACAAACGGTTCAGATTGTGGTTCGCTTCACTCACGCAATCTAACCTTATTCGTTAGGCGCATTTGTTCATTTTACTCTCGTTTCCTTATGCTTCGCTACAGAATCCAATGCTTGTCATCGCTAACTTGACCTCTCTTGTACTCTCAGTGGCGCCGACGGTGGTTATGCCGCCCGGTGTAGCGCCCGAGGTACTGGTACTGGTCGGCCACTCCGTGCTTAGACCAGGTTTGCTCCTTCACGTCGTTCGTGCTGGCCGGATCGTAGGTGCCGGCATCCACCTGAGTGGAGGGACCCGGAAGCTCGATCACCGTCGGTGCGCTGGAGGTCGACGAGCGTTTGGTGACTATTCCGCTGTGGCCGCCGTGGCCGGCGACGTAGGTGGCGACGAAGTCTCCGGGCAGATACTTGCGAGGGAACGTGCTGCGATTGTGCCAGACGGTGCCTATACGGCGAAACCGGCGGATGATTCGGGCAGTGCTCCGCATGTGGTTCATGAGACCGGCGTAGGCCTGAGACACGATGTCGGCACAGACGCGGTACCTGAAGCTGCCGGTGATCGTGCGGGTCCTCGGCACCGTCACGCGGCCGTGAACCACGCCGTGCACGTCGGGCCAGCCACCGACGTAGGTGCCCGCGACCACGCCGAAGTTGGTGTAGGTGCCTGAGTAGTGCTGGCCGTCGTAGGTGCGCGTCTCCAGGCGCCCCGAGTCGACGCTCCCATCGTTGTCGTTGTCGCGGACGTCGTTGCCCCACGAGTCGAACAGGATGTTGCCGGCACTGCGGAGTGCCCGGGCGCGTCGCACCGCCACCTCCGCCTCGGGCGCCGGGTTGGGCCCGCCGGACGCCTGGCGTTGAACCGTCGGCAGGATGTGGGAGGATATTGACGACCGCCGCGCAGAGCCCTCTATGGCGCCCTGTTGTACAACATGCGCCAGCTCATGCGCCAACAGACGACTCCCGGTCTGCGCACTGGGATTATACTGGCCGTGTCTGAACACGACATTGTGCCCGACCGTGTAAGCACGGGCATTGACTGCCTCGGCCGATGCCGCAGCCTGTACATCCGCATGGATTCGAACCCGGCTGAAGTCGTGGCCGAAACGTGGCTCCATAAACTCTCGGGTTGCAGAGCTAAGAGGTTGGCCGGGTGCGGCTAACACTTCGCGAACCTCAGGTGGTGCTTCAATTTGTCTTATGTTTCCCGTTTGAAGGCGTCTAGTCTGCAATTGTGCTCCCTTTTGTCTCTTCTGTTCCTTCTGACACAGGGAGCATCCCCCTCCGCAGGCGCAAGTACGGTGAGGCCTCGGCTCAGGCATACGCATCACCTTTTCTGCGACGCGATCCGCTTCCAACTCATATTCGTCTCCCGGCTTGTTTATCGCAAGTTTCGCTTGTATCGCATCCGTTTTGGGAGGAATTATGGGAATCCGGCAAAAATTGAATCTAAAGTGAGGTAATGCCGTACCAGTTAATACGGCGTTGAGTTCTTCTGCATTGCTCCGCAGCAATCTCTGTACTGCTTGATTCCCGATCGTGCGCTGCAAATAGACGATCGAGTTCACCTCACGGCGTTGGACAAAGTAGGTTCGGCTGGGTCTCGTAGACTTGGCAGATGTGGTCTGCTGAGTAGCCTTGTTTTTTTGTGCGAAAGTGCGCATTGTTAATCTCCTTTGTTTGCTCAAAGCCTAACGCTTTGCTCACCGGCAATTTAAAGTGGCACGTTTTTGCTGCTTTTTTA
>CAYWMZ010000082.1:0-7991 GCA_964459485.1 uncultured Desulfocapsa sp.
TGTCGAGGCTGTTGCAGCTCCCCCCGGCTTTTATTGCGGGAACGATGCTGGGACCAGTGGCAGCGAAAAGTGCCCTTGTTAGTGGAAAACTCCACCTCAGCAAAGCAGGCTCCGCTGTGTCGGCTCATTATCTGATTGGATGATTTGGTGATCTTCCCCAGACGCGGGGTAGTGCCGTAAAGGGCAAGGCAGAGTCCATCAAGCAGTGTGGATTTACCGGCTCCTGTTGGCCCGGTGATGGCAAAAATAGAGTTTTCAGCAAAGGCGGGATCGGTGAAATCAATATGCCAAGTCCCGGACAGGGAACCCAGATTCTGGAGGCGAAGGCTTCTGATCTTCACGGGAACAGTTACTCCACCGTCTCAAGATCATCAAGGGCCACGGCGAAGACCTGTTTCATCTCCTGCTGCTGCTCCTCAGGGATTTCATTGAGGTCAAGACACTGCTGAAAAACCTGTTGGGGGCTGAGTTCCTCAAGGGTTCTGATCTCAGAACTCCGTTGCAGAATATGGTCATAGACCCGTTGGTTGCTGATACGAAGTACCTTGAGTTTACTGTCTGCCACTGCCGTATGAATTTGTTCCTGAAGGTCATCGACCAGACTTTGTCCCTCATAGTGAATTTCAAGGAGTATGGATTCCCCCAATTGACTGAGTTCGTCCAGAGTCGCAAGGATAGTTGCCAGATCGCCACGTATTCGGCACAGCCGCTGAAAGATGGGGATGTCGATCTCCAGTACTGAGCAGTTGTCAGCTGTATCCACCAGCAGTACCTTTTTATTATCACTTCCCTCTGAAAAACTCATGGCCAGTGGGGCACCGCAGTAGCGTCTGGTCTCCTGCCCGGCTATACGCTGTGCCTGGTGGAGATGGCCAAGGGCCAGATAGTCGATGGTGGCCGGAAACTGATCGAGACCCACCTGAACCAGCGTTCCCACATAGAGTTCCCGTACTCCGTCGCCCTGTCTGGTCTTTCCACCCTGGCAGAAGAGATGGCCGGTGGCTATGGTGGGGATTCTGTGGGGAAGCTGCTTTTGCAGGACTTCAGCCTGTTTGGCAAGAATGGCATAATGGGCAGCGATCCCCTGGAGCATCTTCTCCTGCTTATCTCCTGTAGTCTCGCCAGAGACAGAAGATCGGATATCCTGGTCACGTAGGTAGGGCACCGCCAGCACCATAAGTTCGGCCATGTCCTGCCTATCGTTGAGTACAAGCAGTTCTTCGTTAATGTTCTCTGTTGCTCTGCCAAGAACATGAATATTTAAGGAGTTGAGGATTTCCCGGGGGCCGTTGAGGAGCGTTGGAGAGTCGTGGTTACCACCAACAACTACGATATGGCGGCAACAGGATTTTGCGGTACGGGACAGGAAATCGTAATACAAGGCAAGGCTCTGGTTCGACGGAGTCTGGCTGTCGAAGATATCTCCTGCCACAAGAAGTACTTCAATCCGGCGCTGTTCAATGCACACTAATAACCAGTCGAGGAAAGCAGCATGTTCTGAGTAACGCTGCCTGCCATAGAGTTTATGGCCCAGGTGCCAGTCTGAGGTGTGGAGTAGTTTCATCGTTGTTTAGGAGCTATGTACCACCTAGGAGAAGAAAACAGGTAAATAAAGCTGATAGCCATGCTATTTAATAATGGTGGCAAAGATGTGTTTCAGGCTTTTGTTGAGTTTGAGGCGGCGTTTGGAGATATTTTTTTCAAGTGTCATCTTGGCGTTCCCTATCCTGATCTCTGTCCCCTGGAAAATGGTGCCCTTAAGATCAATAAAGACCTTGTCAATGCGGATGGCCTTGGAGTTGGAATCCTCACAGTCCTCTATCTCCGTCCCTGTCTCTCGAGCGTCTCCAACCCTGGAATAGAGTGCGGTACCGGGGATGAGGTTGAGTTTAAGCAGCTTCATTTTGGTCTCATCCACCAGGGCCTCCATCTTCCTGATTTTCTTTGATTTAGCACTGCCTCCATAGCGTTGCAGCCACTGGATAATATCATTCTGCTGCCGGGCTAGATCCTGTGACAGCTCCCTTTGCAGTTGCAGACGTTCAATATCAACGCCTGCTGCAATGAAGGCCGGTTTGCCGTTAGGAGAGCCCACATTGGCAACGGTGAGAGGGCCTCCAGCCACGATATTGCCACCAATTATGGTGGTACTGTCTGTGCAGCGAATGGCGCCCAGAGCTGAGAGGTCACTGTAGTAGGATTGTTTGCGCATGATAAGGTTGCCATCGCAATGGATTTTGCCGTTTTCAATAAACTTAAAATCCACATCGCCATGGGCCTTGATATCTGTTTTTTTACCGGTGATGCCGCCTTTAATGACAATATTGGCCTCACTCTCAAGAGTGGCCGACATCACCTCTTTTTTAATCTCAAGGTTGCCTCCGGTGATCACCTTAAATCCAGGTTGTACGGCACCGTGGACTATGACACAGTTGGGGGAGTTGATATGTCCGGTGTTGTAATCAATATCCCCCGGTATCTCCTGTTTGGCACAGACCTTGATTTCACAGTCGTTAACCAAAGTCAGGATACCATCTTTGGTAGCCTTGATTTCACCCGTCTCTTCGGAGAAGGAAACATCGCTCTTGGTGATAATTTCGAGTTCTATTCCCCCTTCGGGCTCGATCTCATTGCCCTGTACATCCATACCTGAATTTCCTGGAATTTCGGGGATCTTGGTGGCCAGTAGTTCGTCAGCACTAACCCCTATCATGATCCTTCTTTCTCGGAAGTCAATGGTTCCATCTTCAAGAAGCTTACCAGGGATAGGCCCCACCTCCAGCGCAAACTGAAGATAGGCATTAACTCCTGTTGCTGCCGGTTGCCCGAAGGCGATGGGGAATTCATGGAAATCATCATAGCCTTCAGCAATGGTGTCCTGGGCATTTTGCAGGGCTGTTTGATCGATTCCGAAGTGAATTCCTGCTTCTTTCAGGAGTTCTGGTAGCGGTTCTTTACGAATGGCATAATCGCTGGAGATGGGAGGATGGAGGAGCAGGGTGGCACTCATCTTGTCGTTTGAGATCTTGACTAGCGGGGTGAGAGAAATAAGGAGGATGTCCTCTTCACCCTCTCCCTGTTTCATGATGTCAATCCGGGGATAGCCAATGGTTTTGGCAAAAAGGGTCTCACCATCCTCAGAAAATCGGGTGTATTTTCCGGCACGCACTGGGCTTTTTTCAAAGCCTTTTGCCGCAAACTTTGCAAAATGGGGAAAGGAGAGCAGGGGCTGGTTCTTCTTCACCAACTCTGAGACCATTACCTTTTCAGCTCGGTCTTCCGTACCAATCAGGATCCGTTTTCTACTGAAATGGAGGGTGGGCTCAAGGTATTTTTTCTTTTTGCCGGAGGAGGTACTGGTATTTGTCATATGCTACATAGTATCAGTTTTCTAAAGGCTACAAATAGCCATTAATAATTAATATAATAATATCTGGATCGACTCCAGAAGTAAAGAAAAGAGTCGTACCACAGGTGCTCGGATGATGATAGAAAAAGGAATCCTTCAACCAGGCTCAGGGGGAAATTAACTCTTTACAGGCTACTCTTCGATGGAGCAGTTTGATCCTTCACATTTGACTTTTGCAACTAGATAGTAGGCATTGAAGTCATGTTTTTTGAGTTCCTTATAAGCCATCTCGGCACGAGCCCCTGTGGTGCAGTGGATATAAATCTTCTTTCCTTTCATCATTCCTTTGATACTACTGTTAAAATGATCGATCTCTTTTCGGAGCCTCTCCAGAGGGATATGCTGAGACCCTGCAAACTTTCCTTCCTTTACCTCATCATCGGTTCTCACATCTAAAATGACTGCAGCAGTTGGGTCTTGCAGGGCCTTTTTAAATTCAGCAACAGAGACTTCACCCTCAGCGAGTATGCGGTGCCAACGAACATCTGTGACCACTGGGCCTTCTGTCAGAAGATTTCCTTCAACACCTGTCCAACCACGAAAACCTCCTTCCACCAGGGAGATTTTTTTGTAGCCGCTGGTTCGCAGAATTCTCAGGGCCGACATGGTCTCCTCACTGTTGTCTGAGTAAAGGATTACCGGAGCTTTGACGGGGATTTCGTTGTAATAGTCGGTGAACTCTGAGAAGGGCATGTTCACAGATCGTGGAATTCGTGAGGATGCATCTTTTTCTTTACTGCGCAGGTCAACAATGACATTGTTGCCACGGCATACGAAGCCATAGTCGGCGTAGGTGGGGAACCCCGCCTTGATCCAGGCGGATTCACCTGCAAGCATAATCCGAATATTTTTATAACCAGCTTTGTCTGCCTGACCGGCGGACTTTGGGCTCATGCCACATGTGGGGCCTCCACAGTAAAAAATGAGAAGTTTATCCTTATCTTTAGGGAGATTCTGGAGCAGTTCCTGCGTTTCGCACACCGGAAGGGAGATGGCTCCTGGCAGGTGGGATGCAGAGTAGCGTTTTGCTGGACGGGAATCAATAAGGAGAAAATCGCTGTTCCCCTTGATAAGTGTGTGCATATCAGCCGGGCTGATAATGGTTACTCCTTGAGGGAGTCTGGCAAGTTTTGACTTAATGACGGTGGCAAAGGGGACACCATCACGCATCTCATAGATAATGGTTGCCTTATACCCTCTTGCTGCATGCTCTATCCCCTTGGTCAGCTCGTCGAAGCTGACCGTAATTATTTTGGCGGCCTCGCCCTTACCAATGGCAATGGAGATCTGTTTAGCCTTGATGGATTTGCCAAGCACAGTTCCTTTGTATACAGGGCCTGTGGGTTCTAGCTCCTGAGTAGTAACCGTAGGTTTGGCGGCGGTGGCAGTGGCGCTGATCTTCTGATTACACCCGGTAATCAGAAAAGTTGTCATGATAAGGAATGGTAAAATTTTGAGTAGCGGCGTCTTCATTGTATCTCCCAATGCAAAGAACAAGTGCTGTGTAAGGAAAGTTTCCCTTACACATATGTTACTGTTAAAAAGTATTAGCATATTACTGCGTGGCATGAGGGCGGAGGGTATGGATTACTGTGCGATAAAGCTGTTTCAGGATCTTATCCCGCCCATTTTTCTTCTGATTGAGCAGGATTACAAAGGGGCTTTGTTGGGGCCCATTGTCGATATACCCGGCATAACAGTAGACTCCGGATTTTCTGAGGGTGCCGGATTTCATGCGTACACCATACTTTATGGGAATAAGGGACGTATGGGGAATAAACTCTTTCAGGATGGTGAGCATGGTGCCTGGCGTGATACGGTTTTTAGTTGAAAGACCTGACCCTTCAACCATACAGATCTCCTGACTGCTGAGATGTAGTGACTTTTTAATGTAGGCATCCATGGCCTTTTTGCCCTTTTTCCAGGTGGCAGGATATCCAAATTGTGCAGCTCCTATGGCAAGAAAGAGCTGGTTCGCCATAAAGTTATTGGAAGATAAAAGCAAAGACTCTACTAACTTTGCAATATCCTCTTCTGCGATATATTCCAGGAGCAGTCTGCAATTTGAAGCCACTGCACCCTGCCTGATTGTGCCCCGAACCTGGATACCCTCTCGTCGCAGGAGGGCAGTAAAGAGTTGTCCGGTATAGAGCAGACTGTTTGAAAGTTGCCCAATCTGGGGGAAACCGTCCACGTTGACCCGGTGGTATCCACTGCCAAGGTTTTTACCCAGCTGGCCCATAATGGGCAGAAAAGGGGTCTGGGATTCAGGGGAGTATACCTTTGCTCTGCGTAATACCTGAATGGGGAGGCTGTTAAAGTTGACTCCTAGTGCGGTGTTATTGGCGTCATAGGGATTAGTGGAACCGGTGGAACCGTCAGTCTGCTTATGTTCAAGGGCAAAGGCTGAGTCATCAAGTATGATATCCTGGATTTCTGTCAGGCCTTGCCTGGCAAGTTGTTGGGCAATGATACTGATTTTTTCTGAGACCAGAAAGGGATCTCCCTCACCTCGGATATAGAGGTTGTTGCTGTTATCGAGGAAGAGTCGGGTCGTAAATCGGTGGTCAGGCCCCAGGATTTTCAGGGCAGCAAGGCTGGTGACCAGCTTCAGGGTAGAGGCCGGGATAAAGGAGGTGTTTAGGTTTTTTGCATAGAGTGTTTTGCCATTCTTTAGCAGGGCATAGCCGCCGTTGTTAATGAGTTTGCTGGCCCTGAAGATCTCCTGACACTGGGCAGGTATGCTGTAAAACAATAAAGAGAACAGAAGGATAGTGCAAAAAAGCAGTGCCCCGCCAGGGCCGAATTTGCGACCTTGGCGAAGCACTGGGAAAGGCGTTACTCCAGGCTTTTGCAAAATAGTGGAAAACTATATCTTGGGAAGCTTGGCTATGGACGCCTCAATGGCCTCTTTGGGATAATCGTAGTCATGCAGATCTCCCGAAAAGTATTTATCATAGGAGGCCATATCAATAAGCCCATGACCTGAGAAGTTAAAGAGGATGGTCTGGGGTTTGTCTAGTTCGCGGGTGGCCTCGATTATGGCACCACGAATAGCATGACAGGTCTCAGGGGCCGGGATGATGCCTTCAGTTCTGGCGAAAAGGACACCCGCCTCAAAGCACTCGAGCTGGTGTACCTTGATGGGATCTACGATCTTCTCACGAACCAGGGCCGAGACGATGGGGGACATACCGTGGTAACGCAGTCCACCGGCATGGATGCCCGGTGGAATAAAGTCATGTCCCAGGGTGTACATATTGAGAAGGGGCGTGGACTGGGCCACGTCACCAAAGTCATAGGCCAGGGTACCCATGGTAAGGGATGGGCAGGAGGCGGGTTCCACGCCTACAAAGCGGATTTTTTTGCCATCAAGATAATCGGGAATATAGGGGGAGGCAAGTCCTGCAAAGTTAGATCCACCACCACAGCAGCCAACGATCACATCGGGATAATCGCCAGCAATCTCCATCTGCTTTTTGGCCTCAAGACCGATGATGGATTGATGGAGTATCACATGGTTCAGTACCGATCCCAGGGCGTAGTTGGTATCATCGCGCCCGGCGGCATCTTCGATGGCCTCGGAGATGGCAATTCCCAGTGATCCTGCGGTATCCGGATACTGTTCCCGGATCTGACGACCAATTACAGTATCAACACTTGGGCTGGCAACAATGGAGGCCCCAAAGGTGTGCATCATGGACTTCCGGTAGGGTTTCTGGTCAAAGGAGATTCGAACCATATAGACCTTGCATTCGATACCAAATTTCTGGGTGGCAAAGGAGAGGGCGCTACCCCACTGTCCGGCGCCGGTCTCCGTGGCCAGGCGCTTGATGCCTTCTTTGGCATTATAATAGGCCTGGGGCACTGCAGAGTTGGCCTTGTGCGATCCCACAGGGGATACGCCCTCATTTTTAAAGTAGATTTTGGATTTGGTGCCGAGGGCTTTTTCCAGTGAGGTGGCACGAACCAGCGGTGCTGGGCGCCAGATTTTCAGGACATCACTCACCTCTTCCGGAATATCAATAAAGCGTTCGCTGGACATTTCCTGCTCAAGGAGTGCCATGGGGAAGATGGCGCCAAGTTTTTCAGGGCCCATGGGTTCTTTGGTCTCAGGGTCTAAGGGAGGCAGCAGGCCGTTGGGAATGTCTGGGCATATGTTGTACCATTGGGTGGGCATCTCGTCATCGCGAAGGATAATTTTCTTTGTGGACATCCTGCTTCTCCTTGTGAAATCTTAGAAAATGAAAGTGTTTGTAGAGGCTACCTAATATGAAATAACAGTCTACCTGTACCATAAGGGAGCGGGTGGAGGCAACAGGATTTCCTAAAGTTCCTGCCATCCGATTTTTATCACTTCAGAGTCCAGGAGAGTTTCCGGCTCCCGGTGCAGGATTGCTGCAATTGCCTCAAGTGGTTTCACTCCGGCCTGGCTGGTTTTGCTAATGAGTTGCATGGTAATGGTATCATCCTCGCTCCACTCAATACTCACAAGCAGCGGCCTGAAATCGATCTCTTTTACCTTGCCCTTGCGCAGCTTTGTAATCGTGAAACTATCACTGTCCAGAAAGGCCTTGATCTC
>CAYWMZ010000083.1:0-1709 GCA_964459485.1 uncultured Desulfocapsa sp.
TAACATTCCACAATACCGAGCTATCACATAGCCCCTTAGACACCATAGTAACACATTGAAACTACAATTCAAACGACAGCTCACCAAGAGTCTCAACTGCCCATAGTGAAGCACAAGTAATATCGCCCGGAGTGTCTGATATGCCGAGACTCTTAAAAGACACCGCAAGGCTCAGGAGGATATCCCCATCTACTCTAATATTATTTCTATTACCCGATAGTTCACGGGATCTACCACAAAAGCCAACGCCGTCACCGGATCACACTAACCCCAGGACATTCTGGGGATACACATTCTACGGACAGGATACGCAACAACCTCAGCCTGCCATCTTAACCCAACGTGGCTGAAATCTAATTCCATGCACTGTCCCCATAATTACCTTAAAGTGTCGTGTTCTCTTCTTGGATAGAAGTTCCGTAATCACTCAAAAGTGTCAGGATGTATTGGGACTTTTTTTGACTTATCCTTGTTTTGTGTATACATTACCGCTAAATGCAGGTTGTTTACACGATGAGGTAATGGATCAATAGCTATAAAAGATAGAACAAAACAGCTCAGGCAAGAAAATAACTGGTCACAAGCAAAGCTGGCGCAGAAAATCGACATACGCCAGAAACAAATCTCGGCCTATGAACGGGGGCGAAATGTGCCATCGACAGAAGTACTGATAAAGTTCGCTAGTGTTTTCGATGTTTCTCTGGATTATTTAGCATTTGAGATGGAAGGCCAATCTGTGAGAGTAAACATCAAAGACAGAGAGCTTTTGAAACGCTGTGAAGAAGTTGACAAACTCAACGCCAAAGACAAGGGTACAATTAAGGAGATTATGGATTCTTTTATTTTGAAGAATAATTTCAAGACATTGATACCTGCGGATACTGAAGGGGCTTGACCAAAAAAAAAAGAAAGAACTATGCCGACAATACTTCGCCTTGGCTCTTATCGTTTCTACTTCTACAGTCACGAACCAAATGAGCCGCCACATATCCATATTGATCGTGACAACCTTTCATCGAAGTTTTAGCTTGAGCCGATTCATTTGACCAGGAATCTAGGATTTTCAGCAAGGGATCTCAGAAAAATTGAACAGATGATTGTTGAACATCACGAAGAATTACAGGAGAAATGGGATGGGTATTTTAACGTTGTCCGCTGATGAGCGGGTAAAGAATGTTAGTTTCACAGAAGATAACATAAGTGTTGATCTCATGGACGGCAGGATCATCAGTGCCCCTCTGATTTGGTACCCACGGCTGTATCATGCCACTGAGAAACAATTAGCTACGTGGCAGATCAGCGGCGGTGGTTATGGTATCCACTGGCCCGAGATAGCTGAAGATCTGAACACTGAAGGGTTATTGCGCGGAGCACCGGCACCAAGTCAGCAGCAGCTTGAGGTTGCCTGAGAGAACGTGCTGGAACCGAACCTTTCCCTACGGCAGCGGTCCGTCTGTGCTTTGTCGGATCGCCGCCTTGTCCGGGTTCCGGGTTAGACCCATGTTGATTAGGACATTTGGCGCAGACCGAAAAAAACCGCACTGCGCAGGGGGGAAGCGGTTCCGTTACAGCCTTGCCTGACGGTGCTCCACCTACCACCGCAGGTAAGGGTAGACTCCGCATCAGGCAACAGCGGAAGTTCCGGGGGCAGGATGCCCAACAACCTCACCTGCCGCTTCGACCCAACGTGCCTGAAATTTAATTCTATA
>CAYWMZ010000083.1:1809-7950 GCA_964459485.1 uncultured Desulfocapsa sp.
GCCCAACAACCTCACCTGCCGCTTCGACCCAACGTGCCTGAAATTTAATTCTATACACTGTCCCCGGAATATCCGTCCCCGGAATATCCCCGGAATACCCTCACAGAACTCCCGATCCTTCGGTTCCCCTCCCTCCATCAGGAAAAGCCCATATCACCTTACTTCATGGCCTGGGCTACTGACTGGCACACATATTCAATATTTTTGCTGGTTAAGCCCGCAAGATTAATCCTGCCTCCACCAACAATATAAATATTGTTATTCTTTCTAAGACTTCCAACCACATCATCGGACCAGCCGCTAAACGAGAACATGCCACGCTGTCTTTCGATAAAAGAGAAGTCGCCATCAACACCCTGGGCCACAAGCCCTGCGACCAGAGACCCGCGCATATCAACAATGCGATCACGCATTACGGCAAGTTCTTCAAGCCACATGGTATGAAGTTCCGGCGTATCCAGAATTGTGGTGGCAATTAATCCGCCATGTGCTGGGGGATTTGAATAGTTGGTACGCACCACAGTTTTCAGATGACTCATGGCCACAGTTGCCTCGGCAGCACTGGGGGTAATCACTGTAATAGCTCCGGTGCGTTCGTTGTAGAGTCCAAAATTTTTAGAAAAGGAGCTGGCAATCAGAAAGTCAATGCCCGCCGCAGCAAACTGCTCCACCGCAATGCGGTCAGCGTCCACCCCGTCTCCAAACCCCTGGTAGGCAAAGTCGAGAAATGGTATCCAACCCTTCTTTGCAGCAAGATCGGCCACTGCCTGCCACTGCTTCCCATCCAGATCAACACCACTGGGGTTATGACAGCAGGCATGAAGAACTACAATATCCCCAGCAGGTATCCCGCTAAGGTCACTGATCATTTTATCGAAATCAAGTCCTTTGCTCACTGAATCGTAATAACCATATTTGCTGATCCCATAGCCCGCTGCACCAAAAATCCCATTGTGATTGGCCCAGGTCGGGTCACTCACCCACACCCTGGCGTCAGGCCTGAAGGCAAATAGGAGATCAGCTCCAACCCGCAGGGCCCCTGTCCCCCCCGGAGCATGTACCGTTACGGCACGCCCTGAAGAGATCACCTCACTAGCCTCACCAAAAATAAGTCTCTGAACCGCAGCAGCGTAGGCAGGGTCACCGGATATCGGAAGATAACTCTTAGTGCTCTGGCTTTCCAACAGGATTTTTTCTGCGGCTTTGACACATCGCAACACCGGAGTGTTGCCAGCATCATCCTTATAGACTCCAACACCCAGGTTTACCTTCTGAGGATTCTGATCTTTCTTAAATTCCTCAGTGAGTCCCAAGATCGAATCCGGTGGTGCCGGCTGAATATTTTGCCACATGATATCCTTCCTTTTAGAGTAATCAGCTATTGAACGAGGATGGTCAATTTTGAATGCTATATATCTTAAATTACTAGATAACGCGTCCTAGCCATTGTGCAAGCTTTTTCTCTGCCCCAAAAGGCATCGCCTCAAAAAAGCAGTATCATAACTGAGAGATAACCAAATCAGGCAATGAAAGAATTCACAACATGATCCTACTTTTTCTGAACGGACTGTTTTGCAAGCAGTGATTGTAGTTTCCAGGGAGAAGAGAGACAGGCACGGGACTGGGAGCAGGTGGACATTATATCACAAAAAGCAAGAAATTCGGCGAGAGTATCATTCATCTCAAGATTTTTTCTGGTGATCACATGTAACTGCCGTTTCATATCAACCCCTTCAAACTGTAGGGTCTTGAGCCAGCCATGTTCCACCTCACGACACACCGTAAGGGAGGAGAGGCAGGCCAGGCCAACACCTGATTCCACGGCCTTCTTGATGGCCTCCGGATGACCCATCTCCATAATCACATTGATCTGATCCAGATAGTCCTTCATCTTTTCACGAAAAATTGCAACTGTCCCGGAGCCCTCTTCACGCATGATCCAGCGAGTATTGGTAAAATCGTTATCCACATCAAAGAGACTCTTGTGGGAAAGGGGGTCAGTAGGCCCGGCGATGACCACCAGCTCATCCTCGAACCAGAGGCGCTTGACCGTATCGGGATTTTCAACATGCCCCTCCACAAACCCAACCTCAACCCTGCCTTCCAGTACCAGACTTTCGGCATACCGGGTATGATGCACCAGCATATTAATATGAACTTGAGGATGCATCCGTTTGAATGCCCCTATTAGGTAGGGAAGTATATAATCACCTATGGTGGTGGAGGCCACCACATTCAAGCTGCCACTGAGGGTATCATTCTTCTCAGACATGATATTTTCAACATTCCCCACCTGACAGATAATTTCCTTGGAAAGAGGCAGAAGATAGCGTCCACGCTCATTGAGCAGGAGACTCCGGCCATGCCTGTCAAATAGAGATCCACCCAGCTGATTTTCCAATTCAGCCAAGGCCATACTCACAGCAGATTGAGTCACGAAAAGTTTTTTACTCGCTTTTGTAACTTGGGCAGTCTCAGCAACAGCTATAAATATTTCCAGTTGTCTCAAGGTGATAGACATTCAAAAGACCTTTGTTCAAATTTTCTTATGATTCATATCTTTTTTTTTAATTAGGGATTTCCCACCATATCATTTATATACTTTTTCTCAATACATTTCCTGTGAGGCCCTGAAATTTAAATTAATTTCCTTTATCACTGAATGAACCATCACTCACCGCAGGAAATGAATAGTCATTCACTTTTAAGTTGACAAGAAGCGCCTATTTCGTTAGTTAACTTGTATATATATCAGAAAGTCATCCGACTAACTCAACCGTAAGGAGCCTGTAGATGGATCTTCAATTTTCTGATTTTCTCTATCGTGATAATGTACTCTGGATCACGGCTTTTACCCTGGGCGGCCTAGCCTTTGCACTAGGTCCCATTGCCATCGTGTACATCTTGATGCCACGGGGTACCCGACAGTTCAACCGTAAAAACAGTCAAGCCATTGAATGTGGAATGGATCCCATTGGTGATTCCTGGGTTCGCTATGGCACTGTTTTTTTTCTCTACGCATTAATCTTTCTCGCATTTGATGTGGATGTCCTTTTTCTTTTTCCTGTGGCTCTTGCCTACAATGGGAAGGAACTGCTGAATATGGGCATAGTCTACCAGGATTTCGTTGAAGTTTTTATTTTTGTTGGAATCTTATCACTCGCAATCGTATACGCATGGACCAAGGGAGTCTTCAAGTGGGAACGCAGAACGTACCTTCGCCGTTAGAACCGATACCCTCGTCAGCTGTTCAGTTTGCCGCAGCCGACAAGCTTATTAACCTGGGTCGGGTAAACTCATTCTGGCCCCTCACCTTCGGTATCGCCTGTTGTGCCATTGAGATGATGGCCACCGGTTGTGCCCGTTTTGATATGTCACGATTTGGCGCTGAGGTGTTTCGTCCCTCGCCAAGACAATCCGATGTGATGATTGTGGCCGGAACCGTAACCAAAAAGATGATGCCCGGCATTAAGGTTCTCTATGACCAGATGCCTGAGCCCAAGTGGGTTATAGCCTTGGGCAACTGTGCCATATCAGGTGGCCCCTTTGTCTTTGACGGTCAGTATTCAATCGTGCTGGGCGCAGATACTTTCCTGCCCGTTGATATCTACATTCCAGGTTGCCCCCCACGCCCAGAAGCCTTACTTGAGGGAATCCTCAAACTGGAAAATAAGGTCTCTGGCTGGAACCGTTGGAAAGACCCCGAAAAAGCCTGAGAGGATCGCACACAATGATAAAAGAAACAGTTAGACAGGCCTTGCAGGATCTCTTCCCCGATCCAGAGCCGGTAATAGAAGAGCCCGTGGTTGAGACTCCAGAGGGAGAAGAAGCCGATGGGGAGAAAAAGAAGAAACCTGCCAAGAAAAAGGAAGAGCCAAGGGTCAACGGAGTGATTGAAAGGGATCATGCTGAACACGGCTATGATATCGATGTCCAGCTTGAGCCGGGTGAGCTTCTGGCCGCTGTGATGATTCTTGACAAGGCAGGATTTTTCCTTGAGTGTGTCACAGGTGTGGATTGGATCAAAGAGGAACAGCTTGAGGCGGTCTACGATTTCAGTAGATACGATTTTGACCGATGTCGGGTAGTTATTCGCACCCGGACTTCACGTTCCGAGCCAAGGGTTCCCACAATCTCTAAAATTTATCCGGGTGCCGGATGGCATGAGCGTGAGACCCACGATTTTTTTGGTATCAAATTTGATGGACACCCCCACCTCATTCCCCTGCTCCTCCCTGAAGATGCAGACTTCCATCCCCTCTTAAAGGATTTTAAGCCATGAGTGGACCTATTCATATTCGACCAGACGAAACATTTACCCTGAATGTTGGGCCGCAGCACCCGGCGACTCATGGTGTTCTTCGGGTAAAGATGGAAATGGATGGTGAGTATATCGTTAAGGCGGAGACCGTACTTGGCTATATTCATCGTATGCATGAACTGATGGGTGAAAACAGAACCTACCCTCAGGTACTGCCTAATCTCAGCCGCCTCGATTACCTCGGAGCCCTGGGCTACACCCATGGCCATGTCCTGGCCGTTGAACGGGCTGCAGGCATTGAAGTGCCCGAACGTGCTGAATATATCAGGGCCATCACCGTGGAATTAAACAGAGTTGCCTCCCATCTCTTCTGGTTTGGTGCCTTTGTTATGGATCTTGGCGGTTTTACTCCCCTTATGTATGCCATTGAGGATCGTGAGCACATCCTTGATATGCTGGAGGCCGTTACTGGCTCTCGCCTCACCTACTGCTATTATCGCTTTGGCGGCCTCTACAACGATGTCGATGATGACTTTATCGCAGCAGCCCGGACCTTTATCCCCCGCATGCGAAAATCACTTAAAAAATACGATGCCCTGGTCACTGGGAATATTATTTTCAGAAAACGGTTGGAAGATATTGGCCCCATCTCTGCTGAGATGTGCCGCAAATATGGTGCCACCGGCCCCGTAGCCCGTGGTGCCGGTATCGACTTTGATGTGCGCAAAAACGAGCCCTACTCGGTTTACCCTGAGTTTGACTTTGATGTACCTGTTTACCATGAGTGTGACTCTATGGCGCGCTATAAAGTTCGGATGGAAGAGATGGAGCAATCTCTGCGTATCATTGAACAGGGTCTGGATAAACTTCCAGACGGCCCCATTATGCCAAAAAAGAAACCAAAGCTCATCAAGCCGCCCAAGGGAGATTATTACCAGGCAGTGGAAACCGCACGAGGCAGTTTTGGGATCAGAATTGTAAGTGATGGCACCAAAAATGCCTATCGCTTTAAACTTCGTTCTCCAACATATTCCAACATGTCCCTTTTTGACGAGGCCTGTGAGGGCATGATGATTATGGATGCGCTCGCCATGATGGGAAGCCTGGACTTAGTAATACCTGAAATCGACAGATAAGGGAGAAGTCGTATGAGTTTAACAATACTAAATGCGCTTATTGCGGTGGTCGCAGCCATTGCATTTGCTGCGGTGAATGCTGCCTACTTAGTCTGGGCAGAACGCAGGGGAGCCGGTCGTATTCAACGTCGTCCAGGTCCGAACGTCAACGGCCCCTTTGGGCTCTTGCAACCCCCTGCTGATGGTATAAAACTGATGACCAAACAGCTGATCATCCCTGGTGGTGCCGACAAGGCCCTGTTTATGGTTGCTCCAGTACTGGCCATGGCTCCTGCCATTATGAGTTTTGTCACTATTCCTTTTAGTGACAATATCGTTGCTCACTCCATGAATATCGGAGTGCTGATGATCTTTGCCTTTGCCTCTCTCGGTGCCCTCTCTATCCTCCTTGCCGGATGGGGGTCGCGTAACAAGTATGGAGTTATGGCCTCAGTTCGTGCGGTTTCGCAGAACATTTCCTACGAAGTTCCCATGCTGATTACCGTTATCACCATAGTAATGATGACAGGTACCATGGATCTTAATGGAATTGTCGCTGCACAATCTGGTGGAATCCTGCACTGGAATATTATCCCATCGCTTAGCAGTCCCTTGATGCCTATCTCCTTTCTCATCTTTTTTATCTGTTCACTGGCCGAGACAAACCGTGCTCCATTTGATCTTGGTGAAGCAGAGAGTGAGCTGGTTGCAGGTTTTCATACAGAGTATGGTTCCATGGGATTTGGACTTTTCTTTATGGGTGAG
>CAYWMZ010000084.1:0-7805 GCA_964459485.1 uncultured Desulfocapsa sp.
GATTCCGCATCAGGGGTTTTACATCATCCCGCTCTAGTATCACACCTGGTGCCCCTGTTGAACTGATAATAATATCAACATGTTCCAGTTGTTCAAGGAGCTCATCCAGCCCCACGGCACGGCCGTTAAAGCGTTTAGCAAGATCCAGGGCCCGTTCCAGGGTACGGTTGGCCACCACCACATCCTTAGCACCATTCCCCACCAGATGCTCTGCGGCAAGCTCTGCCATTTCTCCAGCACCAATCAGAAGAACCCGCTTTTCCTCAATACTGCCAAATATCTTCTTGGCAAGCTCAATTGCGGCATAACTAATGGAAACTGCGGAAGAACCGATACGGGTTTCACTACGCACCCGCTTAGCCACAGAAAAGGACTTGTGCAAGAGCTTATTGAGGATGGGACCTGTGCATTTTTTTTCAGAAGACCAGCGATACGCCTCCTTTAGCTGCCCCAGGATCTGGGATTCACCAACAATCATGGAATCCAGGCTAGCCGCCACCATAAAGAGGTGGTGAATGGCCTCTTCATTGCGATAGCAGTAGAGGTGCTTCTGGTACTGATCTCTGCTGAGGGCTGCGCCAAACAGAAATTCAGCCAGACTCTGTTCCACCTCTGCCACGTCTCTCTCCTGAGATGCGTCGCTGGTCAAGACCAGGATCTCCACACGATTACAGGTAGAGAGAAGATAGAACTCTCGCAGTCCGTCTAATTTCCCCAAGGCCTGCAAGGGTTCTTCATAGCCACTGCTCAGTGCCAACTTCTCACGCACTGCAAGGGGGGTGTTCTTATGGTTCACCCCCAGAAGCAGAATAGTCTCACTGGGCATAACTATGAGCCCCCCCAAGCAGAAAGGTTACACCCCAGAGGGTAAAGAGTATGGCACAAAATCCGATAATAGCCATAACCGCTGCACGCTTACCGCGCCAGCCCAAGGTGAATCGCTGGTGAATCTGAGCGGCATAGAGGAACCAGGCGATAAGCGACCAGGTCTCCTTAGGATCCCAGGACCAGTATGTGCCCCAGGCCTGCCTTGCCCATACGGACCCTGTTACAATCCCCAGAGTAAGAAAGCCAAATCCTACCGTAAGGCAATGATTCCCCAGCTGATCAAGGGACTCCAAAGATGGCAGACGACTGAAAAAGAAGCCAAATTTCTTTGACTTCAACTCCCTCTCCTGGAGCAGATACATAATCGCTCCACAAAATGCCAGGGCCAGAAAACCGTAGGCAAGCACCGAGACCCCAGCATGAACTGGGAGCCACATGGATTGCAGAGCAGGTGGCAGGGGGAGGAAAGCTCTGGATACCGAGGCCGCAATAATAAGCATAATCAGAACCAGTATAGAGACAAAGGTTCCGAAATTCTTCACAGAGTAGCGCCAATGAAACGAAAGATAGGCCCAGGTCACCGACCAGGCAAAGAAGACGACGGCCTCATGCTGGGAAGTGATGGGAGTGTAGCCTGCAACAAGATAACGGGACAGGATATAGAGACACTGGAGAATACCTGAGCCCAGAAAAATCATCCTGGCAATTTTACGCAGCCCCTCACGCTGGCTGAAGAAAAACACCAGATAGACAGAACAGGCTATAAAGCTGACCAGCAGCACACAATTAAATAAAATATAGTTGATTTCACTCAACATAATCACATTTCCCTCCGGGTTCATACATTAGAGACCCTCTCCTCTCTCTGCTGATTCTGCATCCCAATAAGCAGACTTGCCACATCCACCGAATCTGGCAGGATGTCCTGCAACCGGCAACGGAGTATATCCCACTGCTCTCTTCTGATGCAATCGAGAAGTTCAGTGCTAATCAGTTTTTCAAAGATGCCTTTATGATCAGCCGGACTGCCGCCGGAACGAACCACTGCTCCACGAACCGCATCCATCATATTAACCAGTACAGCATATTCCGGACCATAAATGCTTTCAAGCTCTCTTTTAATTAGGGCTGCCAGGGCCGGACTGCCACCACCGGTGGCCACGGTGAGGAGTAGACCTCCCTGCCGCAAGGATGCTGGAACCTGAAAGCTACAGGCCTGCTGGCTATCAATAACATTAACCAGAATGTCAGCCGCACGAGCCTCAGCCACAATCCGGGACTGTGTCTCAGGGTTGTTTGTTGCAGCAAAGACCAGGGCCGCACCAGTCAGGTCTCCTGTTCTATAGTGCCGCTGCTGCCACTGGAGGACATCTGAACGGATCAGATCTGCTATGTGAGAATTTACTTCCGGGCTGATGAGCCGTATCACGGCCCCGCATGGAAGCAGTCCATCCACCTTACGACTCGCAACGGTGCCACCACCAATGATCAGACATAACTTACCGTTGATATCAAGGTTCACAGGATAGAGAGCCATCAATCCCCCTGCCTATTTTTTAGGCCGCAGCCGATTGAGAATAATGGTGATATCCTGTCCATCCTTACGAATGGTCTGTTTGCTACCAGCTATATTATACTCTTTAGCGGCCCTCTCCATAAAGAGGGGCAGACACTTACGACGAGCATCATGGGCCAGATAAATGGTCCCCCCAGGTTTGAGATAACGTCTAAAAACATCCAGCAGGGGTTCAAAAAATTCTTCCCGAAACAGAACCTCTGCAGCACTCACCACATCAAAAGGTGCAAGCTCCGGTGGATTGAGCCAGTCAAGATGGGCACAGTGTACATTACTGAGTCCGGAAGCAGCCACACTCACCTTCTGAAAGTCCATGATGATATCTTCATAATCGGTTAGGGTCACGTCGAAGCCACAGGCTGCGGCGGTGATGCCGGGTGCTCCGAGCCCCGCACCAATTTCAAGCAAACTCTGACCCTTGGGATCTGGCAGAGATGCCAGGGCATAGGAGAGCACCATAGCCGCCTCCCACAGCTTTACCCAGAAGGGAAATTCACTGACATTGGCAAAGGGATCCTTACCATCAAGAAACTCCTCAATATCTGCCACCTTCAGTAGTCGAATTGAGGTATCCTTGACCTTAAGCTTATCAAAGGTCAGTTTATAGGAGGCTCGGATACGGTTATATATTTCACGTTCTTCATCGGGGAGAGTTCGGATATCCATAGTAGTATAAAATCAGTCAGCTAGAAAAAAGAACAGCGAAATAAAGTATTTCTTTCCGGCAACACCGGGGCTGTCCCGCAAGATACCCCACCCTGTGAGGTTTGCACAGAGAAAGGCTGTATAAAAAGTAAAAAAAAGGGCCGATTGATAGTAACTATCAATCGGCCCTTCTAAGCTAACTAAAAATCGTGGTTATGTCAATTAGCAACCCTCGATGGCAGCTCCGCCAGATCTTTTAGCCTTAACTTTTACACTATCACCAACTTTGAGCTTACTGGCTTTCTTACAAGTCATGGTCACTGTATCACCAGCCACTGAATCAACTGTGCATTTAACGGTGGCAGCAACAGCCAAGGTGCTTACCGCAAAAGTAAGGGCTAATACTACAGATACGATACCTTTTTTCATTTCCTTCTCCTCTATATAGTTTATGCTAGCTCCGGAACAACTCCGGACTTTATTTCCCCATTTAATTATATAGTATAGAGGCCAAACCAGCGATTGTCAACCTTTTTTGGCCAAAGAATGATTACTAATTCATTATTCTCTTAAGGTCATTTTCAAGAACAATGTGGGACACATACCCAGGATATTTCTTCACTACCAGTCCATCGCTATTCACCAAGAATGAGGTGGGAATCCCCACTACGCCGCCGAAATCTCTGGCCGTGGAACCCTTGGCCATAAGAACAGGATAGTTGATGGAACGCTTCTCAACCAGTTTCTTCACAATTCCTGACCCACCTTCATCCACAGAAAGAGCCACCACCGAAAAACCACTGGATTCGTATTTTTTCTGGAGATCGATCAGAGACGGGACTTCCTGCATACAAGGAGGGCACCAGGTGGCAAAGAACGTTACCAGCAGAGTCTTTCCAGAGAAGCTGCTACTATCCACGTCCTTACCGCTCACCACATCAGACAGCACAAAAGAAGGCATTTTTGACGCCGCAACAGCAGGCTGAGCGAAGAACACAAGGACAAGACAAACTGCAAACAACAGCCCCATGGAACGGGAGCACTTACTTTGTTTCATATAATAACCCTCTATAAATTGTTATGACACTTGAGAACACACGGTTTTCCGGCAGCACCACATCGATCATTCCGATAGTATAAACAAATCCGCCATTCTACCTGAAAACAGACAAATCCCAAGAGAGACCTGACCGCAAACGAATAGGCACACACCTAGAATAAAAATATCCAATCTTAGAAGAAAGTCAACCTGCAATACTCTTTTCCGGTTCCCGTCCGGGTACCCCCCGACACCAGAGCACAACCTATGACCATGGGATACTACAAATTTTATTCCCCTTCACTAAACAAAGTTTTTTTATTGAGAAATGCTGTCTCGATGGACTTTTTATGGTAAAGTAGATCCACGTAATGTAGCACACTAAGAATATGCCTTTATTTTCCCATATAAAACAGACAACTTTACCATGAACAGACTCTTCCATATCAGCCTCTTGACGGCCACAGTCCTTCTCTCTCTCACCTTCCTGACACCACCCCTCCAGGCGGCCCACTTAGTGGACAGGGTCGTTGCTGTTGTGAATGATGATGTGATAACCATGTCTGAAGTGGACAACGAGGGCCTCGGCTATTTTAAGAAAATCAACGACCAGGCTCCACCATCCCAGGTTGAAGATGCCCTGACCCGTGCCCGTGAAGAGGTACTCAACACCCTTATCGACAAAAAGCTCATCGCCCAGGAAGCTAAAAAACTCAAGGTGGCAGTCTCTGATACCGAGCTCCAGGCTGCGGCAGATCATTTGCTGCTCAACAACAAGATCACAAAAGAGATCCTGCTGGACCAACTGGCACAGATGGGAATGACCTACGATTCCTATCTCGGGACCCTACGCAACCAGATTCTCCAGAGCAAACTGGTGAACTATGAAATTCGTTCACGGATCATCATTACCGACGATATGATTCTTGACTACTATGACACCAACTACACCAAGCATATCAGTGAAGGTGGCTACTACCTTATGCAAATGGGATTCACCTGGGGAAAACCTGGTTCTGACAGCTCGGTTGCTGCCCAATATGCCGACAAAATGGATGCCGAGAAGCGTGCTGAAAGGGTGCATTCACTGGTTCTGGATGGTCAGAGTTTCCGCAACCTCGCTCAAAAATTCTCAGATCTGCCCTCGGCAGCCGATGGTGGCGATCTCGGAGTATTTCAAAAGGAAGATATGGCCCCCTATATGCAAGATGCCGTTCTGAATCTAAAACCAGGTGGGGTCAGTGACATTATCGAGACACCTTCCGGCTACCAATTCTTCAAACTCCTCTCCAGCAGTGATGGCCAGATTGTGGTTCAAGCCTCTTTCGCCTCGGTAAAAGAGAAGATAAGAAACAAGCTCTACGACCAGAAGCTCAAAGAGAGCTTTGCGGAGTGGGTGAAAAACATAAAAGAGCGGGCCTATATCAAACGGTTATAAGGTCAGAAACACCTCTCCAGAAGATATATAAAACAGGGCACAATCCCGATCCCGAAAGCCTCCACCTTCAAGTGGAGACACAACGAGGCGACCTGCCTTGCTACAAACAGTTCCAAGGATGACAACCATGTCCCAAGAAGACACAGAAAAAGACCTACAATTACTTGGTGAGTACCTCTGCGAACAACGCCAGCAGAAAGGGGCCTCCCTGGCGGATGTCAGCGAAGCCACCAGGATTTCCCTTCCCGTCCTTGAGGCCATTGAAGATGATGCTCATGAACGGATGCCAGCCGAAGCCTTTTGCCGTGGTTTTTACACCATGTATGCCAACTTTCTAGGCCTCGATCCCCAGGAGATCCTGAATCGTTACCAGGACCAATTAGGGCCAAGACAAAAAAAAGACGCTCATCTCTCTAACCCCCCGGTGAAAAAGAGCCAGAGTGCAGCCAACTATGCGGAACCGTCTGCTGTGTCTCCAGGAACCAGCATGACTCTTCTCCTCCTCGCAGGGTTCGCTATCTTTGTTGCTATCTGCTGGTACCTGAATTGCAACCCCGTGGACTATCTCAGTAGCAAACTCATGCCGTCCCCGCCCGTCATCGGGCAGGAGCAGCCTGAAGACAGCCAGCAAGCCGCAGCCGCAACAGATATAAAAGAACAGCCGGCAGGAGTGATTCTGGAGGACCAGGACAGCTCCCCCTCCCCAAAAGCCCCTCCCGCAGCCCAACCAGACATCCCCCAGGTAGACCCCGCGACCACTCTCTCTCCGGCAGCCCCGGAGAAACAGGACGAGACAGTACCTGCATTAGCCGCAAGCCCATATCAGCTGGAGATCCATTTCCTCAGCAGCAGCACTCTAAAGGTCACCCTGGATGATGGATTTGTCCTGGAAAAGCACTTCAACGCCGGAGAGACCCAGCTCTGGGAGGCAGAAAACAAGATTGTTCTCGATATGCCCGAGTCAAGCAAGGGGAATTTGCGTCTGAACGGTATTGCAATCCCCCTTCCTGAGGCCCATGATGGTCGCCGCAGGTTGTCACTCCCGGAAGATCTCCTTGACATCAACTAAGGCAACCCGGCTGCTGGAGCAAGACCAGCCTCACTCTCTGAAACGGTGAGCACCAGACAACAGACGGAATCGGCAGCCATCGTGCTTGACTGCCGTGACCATGGAGAATCGGATCTCATCGTCACCTTCTTCTGCCAGCACCACGGCAGACTCACCGGGATCGCCAAAGGGGCCAAGCGAAGCAAAAAACGCTTTGTCAACAAACTCGAACTCTTCAGCTCTCTCCAGATCCGCCACACCACGCCCAAAAACAATCGCTTGGCCTTTATTGCCGAGGCCGAACTCCTCAATGGTTTTATTGGCCTGCGTCAGAATATCTCCAGCTACACCACGGCCTCAGTAGTACGAGAACTCACTCTACTGGCCACCAAGGAAGTTGAGGGAGACCAAGAACTCTACCCACTCCTGAACTGGATCTTTAGCAGCCTCAACGAAAAACGTCCTTCCCGGCCCAGCCTGATCTTCTTCCTGATCCGTTTTTTTGCCATCATCGGCTACTCCCCTCAGCTGGAGAGCTGTCTCGACTGCGGCAGTCCCATAGAGCACAATACCCCCCATAGCTTCCAGCCCAAATCAGGAGGAATCCAGTGCAGCAAATGTAATCCAGGCAGCAGCCCCCGGGGCCTTATGCTCTCCCAGGGAACATTACGCTCCCTGGCTGTGGCCCAGACACGCCCTCTGGAGCGCCTACATCGCCTGCAACTCTCTCCAAGCAGCCAGGAGGAATCCCTGGCCTTTCTCCACGCCTACGGTCGCCAACTCTTTCAACGGGAGATCGTCTCCTGGGCATTTTTAGACACCGCACAGTAACGAATCTCACCACTCTGTTCCGTGCTGTGCGTACCATCATCATGCCGGAGAATCAGGGCACCGTTACTGGCTATATCCTCAACCAGTGCCTGGTACTGCGGCCTTTCCATAACATCGTAGCCAAACTGCACCCTCTGCCCCAGGGTATCCGAAAGCTCCTTCCAGCGCCGCAAAATGGGATGCTCTCCCTGATACTCTCCCCTGCCACCCGCAGCCAGCCATCGTGCCTCTTCATGGAGAAGAAGTCCAATATAGTAACGGAGCTTGGCGCAGAATGAGAGGGCAAAAGAAGAGCTATCCACGGGTGCCCCAAGGATCTGAGCCAGCGAGACAGCACTGTCCCGAAGCTCGGGAGGAAAAGTTGTATTATTGATATTCAGGCCAAAACCAAGGAGATGGT
>CAYWMZ010000085.1:0-7689 GCA_964459485.1 uncultured Desulfocapsa sp.
GTGGTAGGCGTTGAATATCTTTTGAACCTTGTCCGGCGCAACGCCGTGGCTTTGGTGTTGGGCTGGCATGGGCGTCATGTTTATTGGAGAGATCAAAATGCTAACAAATAAAGTTCTTCGTTCTATCATAAATAAAGTGGTCATGGGGGTAGATCTCTCAGATCTTGGTGATGATCAGGATTTTGCAGATGCCGGTATCGATTCCCTGGATCAGCTGTCCATTCTTCTAGCCATAGAGGAACAGCATGATATTACGATCCCAGATGAAGATCTTGACCAGTGCAATAGTATTGCCGGGCTGGTTGCCTATGTTAATAAATGATGATGGCTAGCCCTTCACTTTCAGCGCATAAGCTTTGGGGAGATGAGATGTCCCCCTATATTATTGCCGAGATGTCCGGGAATCATAATCAATCCTTGGATTGTGCACTGAAGATTGTTGATGCTGCAGCTGAGGCTGGTGCCCATGCTATCAAGTTGCAGACCTATACTGCAGCCACGATGACACTTGATCTAACGGAAAACGAGTTTACTATCAGAGATCCAAAGTCCCTGTGGTACGGCGAATCCATGTATGATCTATACGAGCGGGCTCACACCCCATGGGATTGGCATAAACCGATTATGGAGCGAGCGAGTGAGCGGGGGCTGGCCTGTTTCAGCTCACCCTTTGATGAGACCGCTGTCGATTTCCTGGAAGATCTTAATGTCCCTGCCTATAAGATAGCCTCCTTCGAGCTCATTGATTTACCGCTGATCAAGAGGGTTGCTGCCACTGGAAAACCACTGTTGATTTCAACTGGAATGGCGACCATCGTTGAGATAGCTGAAGCGGTGGAGTGTGCTAGGTCAAATGGTTGTGACGATTTGGTCCTGTTGAAGTGTACTAGCAATTATCCCGCCTCTCCCGTTAACAGTAATTTGAAGACAATGGCCCATATGCGCGAACTGTTCTCCTGTGGAGTAGGACTGTCTGATCATACCATGGGAATAGGAACATCCATTGCGGCAGTAGCATTGGGAGCTACGGTGATTGAAAAACATTTCACTCTCAATCGTGCAGAGGGCGGGGTTGACGCCGCTTTTTCTCTGGAACCCGATGAGTTAAAGGCCCTTGTTGTCGAGACAGAGCGTGCCTGCCTGGCCCTTGGTCAAGTAACCTACGGCCCTACTGATGCAGAGATTGCAGGACGACTGCGCCGTCGATCGTTATACATTGCTGAAGATTTACAACGTGGGGATATCCTGACTATGCAGAATTTACGACGCATCCGACCTGGTCATGGCTTATCGCCAAAGTATTATGAAATGTTGTTAGGGCGGAAGGTGAACAGATCGGTAAAGAAGGGAACACCCGTTACTTTGGAACTCATTGGATAAACTGATATGAAACGGCAGACTTCACAGAAAGTAGTAGCCATTGTGGAAGCACGAATGACTTCTTCCAGATTACCAGGAAAACATCTTCTTGAGGCAATTGGCAAACCTATGCTTGGGCACCTTGTGTGTCGTCTCAAGGCTGTGGCGAGTATTGATGAGATTGTAATTGCCACTACTACCAATACGAATGATGATATTTTGGAGACTTTTACCCAAAAGGAAAAGGTGAGCGTTTTTCGTGGTAGTGAGGACGATGTTATGGGTAGGGTACTGGACGCTGCTCAATTCTATGACGCTGACGTGATTTGTGAAGTAACCGGAGACTGTCCCATCATTGATCCCATGCTTATTGAGCAGGTTATTCAGACGTATAAAAGAAATACTGCAATGTATGTAAATAATGGTAAAGGGGGCCTTCCTGCTGGTATGGGAGCGCAGGTCTTTACTGTCGCTGCATTGAAAAAGTCTGAGCAGATGACGGATGAGCCACTGGATAGGGAACACGTTACTTTGCATATTCGTAATAATCCTGATTTATTTCCTCCTCTGTATCTTGCAGCACTTTCCTGTCACCATTGGCCTGACCTTGGAGTTACCCTCGATGAGCAATTGGATTATGAGTTGCTGAAACGTATCATTGAACACTTTGGAGTTGAAAATGAACTGTTCGGATGCCGAGAAGTCATTGAACTGTTGCGGGAAAAGTCTGATTGGGTTGCTATTAATGAGAGCGTACGGCGAAAGGGTGATAGTTGATGAGAGGCAAGGTCGCTGTAGTCTGTAACGATGCAGGGGGCGCAGAAATATTGAGTAGTTGGTTGTGCAGGTATACGCTTCCTTTTTGTCTGGTGTTGGATGGGCCTGCCAAAGAAATCTTTAATCGCAAGCTGGAAAATTGTAATCCCATAGCACTTAGTGAGGCCATAAAACAGTGCGACTGGGTGCTTTGTGGTAGTAGTTGGCAAGCAACTCTTGAACGACGTGCCATTGCAGAGGCTAGGCAAGCTGGTAAAAAGGTAATTGTCTTCCTTGACCACTGGAGCAACTATGAAAGGCGGTTTCGGGTAGCAGATACTCTGTTACTGCCAGATGAGATCTGGGTGGGCGATACTGAGGCAAAGAATTTGGCAAAGAACTGCTTTCCCAATATTCCCGTTGTCCAACAGGTAAACCCCTACTTTCTTGACTTGCAAGAAGCATTACAGAGTACAGAGCCAAGAAGTGGCAAAAAAATAGAAGATTGCGCAATTCTTTACGTTTGTGAGCCGACCGGTGAACGTGCACTCAAAAAGTATGGTGATGCACGATATCTGACAGGATATACGGAAGAAGATGCCTTGCACTACTTTTTGGATAACGTCCAGGTGCTGGTGGGGAGAAAAAGACCGCTGGTTACCCTTCGTCCCCATCCAGCGGAGGCGGCGGGAAAGTATGATTGGGTTTCAGAAGCGTCAAACGTTAAAATTATTTATGGTGGAGATACGACTCTGGTTCAAGAAATAGTAGAAGCTGATGTTGTGGCCGGTTGTAGCTCCATGGCACTTGTGGTTGGACTGTTGGCAAATAAGAGGGTTATTTGTTGTATACCGCCGGGAGGTAAACCCTTTTCGCTTCCATATCCTGAGATAGAGCATTTACAACTCTTGGTGGATGCTTTCCGAGGTGCCCCGGATGCGTGAGAGATGTCTTCTAGTTGGATTGGGGCAGATTGGAATGGGATATGATCTGGCCACTGGCTCGGGGAATGCCATACGCAGTCATGCCAAGGCATTTTCGTCACATCCTGCTTTTGAATTATCTGCTGCTGTAGATGCTTCCCAGGAAAAGTGTGATCTGTTTTCACAGTATTATGAAGGACGTACTTTTCAAAAACTAGAGGAGGCTCTTAAAACTGTACAACCCAGTGTTGTGGTGATTGCTACTCCTACTAATAGTCACTGTACAGTACTCGAGCATGTTTTAAAGTATTCCAGACCTAAGGTAATTCTTTGTGAAAAACCCTTGGCCTATGAGTTATCAGAAGCCACAGAGATGGTAGAACATTGTAAAAATGCAGATGTAGAACTTTTTGTTAATTATATCCGTAGGGCTGATCCTGGTGCGCTTGAGGTGAAAAAGCGAATCAAGTCGTTAGCTATTGGACAACCGATAAAAGGGAATGTGTGGTATTCCAAAGGGTTTTTAAACAATGGTTCTCATTTGTTTAATTTGTTGGAATTTTGGCTTGGTGACTTTGTAAAGGCTAACGTTTTGGAGCCGGGTAAAGTCCTGGAAACCCATGATTGTGAACCAGATGTTCAGGTTGAATTTGAGAAGGGGACAGTAATCTTCCAGGCGGCATGGGGGGAGGCGTATTCGCACAATTCACTTGAGTTGTTATGCCCTTCCGGGAGGTTGCTCTACGAAGAGGGGGGACGCTCAATAACCTGGCAGTCTGTACAGGATCACTCCAGTCTAGTCGGGTATAAGGTGTTGGCACCTGAGCATGAAACCTTGGTACATGATATGGAGCACTATCAATGGAATGTGGTAAGTCAGCTTGCCAGTGCCTGTGCAAATAAACCACATAGCATCTGTACAGGCAGGCAGGCTCTGAGGAGTTTACAGTCGATGTATCAGATTATTGATCAGAGATAATTATGAAAGAAAACAGATTAGCCCTCTATGGTGGTGATAAGACTATTCCCCAAGGGTTTACCCCATATAATTCCATTGGCACAGAAGAGATTGAGGCCGCAACCAAGGTAGTTGAAAGTGGTGTGCTCTCCCAATATCTTGCTTCCTGGACCCCAGATTTTTATGGTGGCTCCAAGGTGCAGGAATTTGAAAAACAGTGTGCAGCATTTTTTGGAGTGAAGCATGCGGTTACCGTAAATTCATGGACATCTGGTCTGGTTGCAGCGGTTGGTGCCGTCGGCATTGAACCGGGTGATGAGGTGATTGTTACTCCATGGACTATGAGTGCCAGTGCTACAGCTATCCTCCACTGGAATGCTATTCCTGTTTTTGCAGACATTGACCCAGAGACATTCAATCTGGACCCGGAGTCGGTTGAGGCAAATATTACGCCATATACCAAGGCTATTATGGTGGTGGATATCTTCGGGCAATCTGCTGATATGGATGCAATGAGAAAGCTTGCCTCCAAATATAATTTAAAGCTTATATCAGATAGTGCCCAGGCACCTGGTGCTCTTTACAAGGGGAAGTGTGCGGGAACGCTCGCAGATGTCGGGGGCTATAGTCTCAATTATCATAAACATATCCACACCGGTGAGGGGGGGATACTTGTCACGAATGATGATGAGATTGCTGAGCGTCTGCAGCTTATTCGTAATCACGCCGAGGTGGTGGTTGCCAATAAAGGTGTGACCAATCTTTCTAATATGATAGGGCACAACTTTCGCTTAGGGGAAATTGAGTGTGCCATAGGAATAGAGCAGCTAAAAAAGCTGAAAGGAGTGATTGTGTCACGGCAGCGTAATGCCAAGCGATTAACCGCAGGACTGCTTGGCTTGTCAGGTCTTAATACGCCAGTAGTTCCACAAAATTGCAGTCATGTCTACTATGTCTATCCCTTGATTCTTGATATAGAATCCTTGGGAGTAAGTAGAGATGTGCTCCATGCGGCCCTGCATGCCGAGGGGGTATCTGCTAGCAAATGCTATCAGAATATCCATCTTCTTCCTATGTATCAGAAAAAAATTGCTTACGGTAGCAAGGGCTTCCCCTGGACATCAGACATTTGCAGACGAGAAGTCAATTACAGCAAAGGAATATGTCCAGTGGCAGAAGAACTCCATGATGCCACCTTCCTTGGCATTGGCTTTTGTGTTTATGAATTTAGTGACAAAGATATTGATTTAATTGTTGCTGCTTTTCAGAAGGTATGGGCCAATCTTGATGAGCTGAGAGAAAGGGGCCTATCTTGATTGCGTGTGATACGGAGAACATATCGATTACTGATCTTTGCCTTCATGGTAAGAAAGTGTTGCTTAGACCATTTGTTAAAGAAGATCTTCAGGAAACATATCTTGATTGGCTGAATGATGATGCGGTTGTGCAATTTAGCAATCAGCGTTTTATTCATCATGATTATGAAAATGCCAGCCGTTACCTTGCCAGTTTTAAAGGGACCCAGAATATTTTTATGAGTGTTCGCCTATTGTCCAGTGACCAGCCTATTGGTACAATAACCGCTTACCTTTCTTCTCATCATGGCACGGTGGATGTTGGTATTATGATAGGTGATAAGAGATGCTGGGGCCAGGGATATGGGCAGGATGCCTGGGACACCATGCTGACCTGGTTGCTGCAACAGCCTGGAATCCGAAAACTCACTGCGGGGACCTCGGCGAAAAATAGCGGTATGATCAGGCTTATGGAACGTTCGGGCATGGAACTGGAGTGCCGACGCAGGGATCATGAGATTATAGAGGGGAGTCCCACCGATATCCTCTGCTTTGCAAAATTTTCTGAGGCTTAACAGCACATGACGGCGAAGGGATAGCAATGGAAGTAGAAGGGAAGACAGCCATAAAACAGTTTGTCAAACACAATAAAATGATTTTCCCCAGGGTAGATCGTACCAAGAAAGATGCCCCCCTTGTCCTCTTTGAGTTCAACGAGATGCACTCATCCCATATCGCCTACAGTTATCTGGCCAACGTGTTGGCTAGAGCAAATGGTGCCAGGATCTGGGCCTACGGAGTGAGGCCTCAGCCAAACCGTATCAGAAAACTGTTGAATGGCTGGAAGAAGAGACCGGTTTCTCCAAGTTACGATGTCTTTAGCTCATTTGGGGTGGATAGCTTTTTTAGCATTGCGGTGGATGCCGTGCAACGGCAGAGGGCCCAAAAACTCTTTAATACGATCCATGGTACCTTGGCAAGCAAGCGTGATCTTGAGACACTCTCCATCAATGGGGTCAGCATCGGCAACCTCT
Organism: uncultured Desulfocapsa sp.; assembly: GCA_964459485.1. Taxonomy (GTDB): domain Bacteria; phylum Desulfobacterota; class Desulfobulbia; order Desulfobulbales; family Desulfocapsaceae; genus Desulfocapsa. The sequence goes on from CAYWMZ010000085.1 coordinate 6,326, forward strand.
TCTACGACTCCTACCTCAAGCAGTATAAACGGCCCACGGTGAATCTGGCCTCAAAAGAGTTTCAGGACTATCTGCTAGAGTCCTTGGAGCTCTTCGTCTTCTGGGAAGACTTTCTGGATAATAACCGGGTGACTGCCATCAATGTCAGTCACTGCGTCTACAACCTGGCCATCCCGCTACGGCTGGCGGTGAGCCGTGATATCCCAGTATTTCAGGCAAGTGCCACCCATCTCTATAGGCTCACCAAGAAGAATCTATTTGCCTATAACGACTTTCACTACTTCCCCGAGCGTTTTGCGGCCCTACCGCAGGAGGTTCAGGCTACAGGTCTTCTGGAGGCCAAGCGTCGCATCGAGCGCCGCCTTGGTGGTGAAGTGGGGGTGGATATGGCCTATTCAAAGAAGTCGGCCTTTGGGGGGGGGCGCTGTTCAAAGTTGCTCAAAGAATCCTCACGAAAGAAGGTCCTTATTGCCACCCACTGTTTCTTCGACAGCCCCCACAGTTATGGCGATAACGTCTTTCCGGATTTTTACGAGTGGCTGGATTTTCTGGGCCGAATCAGCCAAGAGACCAATTACGATTGGTATATCAAGACCCACCCCGATTATCTGCCGGGTACCATGGAGATAGTAGAATCTTTTATTGTTAAATATCCAAAGTTTAACCTGTTGCGATCGGATGCATCGCACCATCAGATCATAGAAGAGGGCATCGATCTGGTTCTCACAGTTTATGGTACCATAGGCTTTGAGTACGCAGCCCTTGGAGTGCCGGTGATCAATGCCTCACGCAACAACCCCCATACGGCCTATGATTTTAATCTCCATGCCAAGGACGAAGGGGACTATCGGCGCATGCTTATTGGCCTTGAACAGATGGATTTTCCAATCGACAAGCAGCAAGTTTATGAGTATTATTTCATGCGCCATATTTACAACACCCAGGATCTGTTCTTTGCCAATTACGAGGAGATGATCGCAAAACTCGGCGGCTATTCGGAGCAGTTTAGCCCCGCTGTCTACAAGGCTTGGTTGGATGAGTGGACTCCTGAAAGGGATCTCGCCATTAAGGCCAGTCTGGGGGCATTCGTCCAATCTGGGGATTTTCGTATGGATTACAGCCATTTTGAGAAAGATTCTGTCTTGGAGTCTTCTGGAGAAAGAGCATGAAAGCGGTAATATTGGCCGGTGGGCTGGGTACTCGTATAGCCGAGGAGACTCATCTCAAGCCTAAGCCGATGATAGAGTTGGGTGGCAAACCCATCCTGTGGCATATAATGAAGATCTATTCGGCCCATGGGATCAACGATTTCATCATCTGCCTAGGGTATAAGGGGTATATGGTGAAGGAGTATTTTGCCCACT
>CAYWMZ010000086.1:0-7686 GCA_964459485.1 uncultured Desulfocapsa sp.
CCCGGACGTCATTTCTGGCTTTCTGCCATTATTGCCCCTCGCTTTCTCGCATCTGCTTTTGCCGCAGGACCTGCACTTATTGTTATTGCATGTCTGGTCTTAAAACGTGTTGCAGGATTTGATGCAGGGCGCAAGGCAATGAATAAGCTTATCACTATTATTATTTATGCAGCACTCTTGAACATGTTCTTTGTTGGCCTTGAGTTCTTTGTGTCCTACTACTCTAACGTACCTGGTCATATAGAGGCAATTGAGTACCTGTTCTTTGGCCTTGAACATAATGGTCACATGTATAATAACTTGGTTCCCTTTATGTGGGCCTTTGTGATTCTGGCATTTGGTGCCATTGGTCTGCTTGCCACTCCCGCTGCTAAAAAGAACGATTTTGTTCTCGGAATTGGTTGCCTTATGCTCTTCATTTCCTTCTGGCTTGATAAGGGGGTCGGTTTTGTACTGGCCGGTTTCGTTCCAAGTCCACTGGGTGAGATCGTTGAGTACGTTCCCACCATGAATGAGATCGGTATCACCCTTGGTGTCTGGGCCACAGGTTTTATGGTTGTGACCCTGCTCTACAAAATTGCCATTGGTGTTGAGCATGAAGTAGAAAGTTAGTATTAGAAAACTGCCAATGAGTAGTATTTAAAGCCTCCGAGTAATCGGAGGCTTTTTTTTTGCCTTTTTCTACGGTATAGTGCGCGGGAGTCGGAATCCTGAAGTCAGAAGCCAGAGAGCAGAGGTGATGTTGTGGCCAATAAACGTATTCTTATCTTGTCCTTTTCCTATAGTCACCAGACTCGAAATATTCTCAAAAAAGTGGTGGAAGGGATTGAGGAGAGCAGTATAGATGTCACTTGGGAGCGATTACTCCCCGTGCAGGAGATGCATTTTCCAATAGGATCAATTCATGCGACTGTGCTTATGATGTTCCAGACATTTTTTCGGAAACGCTTTCCGGTTCAGGCGGTGGATCCCAGGGTTTTTGCCGAGTGGGATTTGATTATTGTGGCCGGGCCAACCTGGTCCTATAATCCATCAGGAGTTATCCTCTCATTTCTCGATCGCGATGGAAAAAAGCTTTTTTCTGGCAAAACTGTTCTTCCCCTTATCTCCTGCCGGGGCTACTGGCGCATGCATTTCTGGGGACTGCGTACCCTGCTCAAAAAATGCGGAGCGGTGTATGTCGCAGATCCCATCGTATTTAGACACCCCATCTCTGAGCCATGGAATACCATAGGGGTTTTCCTAAAGCTTGCCGGAAAGATGCCAGAACGAGGGAAGGGCTGGTTTCGGAGGTATTATCCCAAATATGGACACAGTAAACAACAGATCGAGATCGCACGTTCTCTGGGAAGGAAGTTGGGGCAGGATGTGAGTAATGGCAAAAATGCAGCCGATTTTAGCTTTGAGACACCCATCAAAACTGAACCTAAATGAAGCCTCAGCTTATCCTGCGGTCATACTGAGGTAGAGTTGAAATAGCCCTTGAATCTCAGTGTGGAAAAAAAGATAGGCCAATGCTGCCAGGGATAGAAAGGGACCAAAGGGAATTCTGGTTTGCCCTCCTTTTTTTTGTTGAATCATGGCTAAAAGTCCCACCAGGGTTCCGCTTACTGAACTGGCAAAAATCACAAAGGGCAGAGATTGCCAGCCGAGGAAGGCACCTATCATGGCCAGAAGCTTGATATCTCCGCCCCCCATACCATCCACCTTGCGCCACAGGTAATAGCCGAAGGCGATGGCGTAGAGGATGCCGCCACCCGCTAGGATGCCAATAAGCGAATCCTGCCAGGTGACCATTGGAGTGAAAAAGGAAAAAAGCAGGCCAAGTACAATTCCGGACAGTGAGATAAGGTCTGGGATCATCTGATGGTGGATATCAATCCATATGATGACCACCAGAGACGCTGAGAATAGAAAATATCCAGCTGCACTGACACTGGGACCAAATGTATACAGCAGTGCCGCAGCCAGGAGTCCGGTACAGAACTCCACCACGGGATACTGAAAAGATATCCGGGTCTGACAATGACTGCATTTGCCCCTCAGAAGCAGAAAACTGATGATGGGGATATTTTCATACCAGTGCAGTGCGGCCATGCAGTTGGTGCAATGTGAGGCCGGGAAGATCACTGATTCGTCTTCGTTTGGCAGACGCAGAATGACCACGTTCAAGAAACTACCGATAACGGCCCCAAAACAGAAGGCACTCACGAGGGTGAAGAGTAAAATGTTTTCCATTGCTTAAAAACTGGTGTACAGTTATTGAATAGATTGCAAGATTATTTAAAAAAAGAGAAACCATTAGATTCGTTTAGATACTAGCCCTAACCATGTCGCAATTCCAGGAAAAAACAAAGATAAGTCGTATTGAACGTTTTCCAGGTGATATCATGAGGCTCACCCTGGACTCACCCGGGATCGCCTCAAGAGCCCTGCCTGGTCAGTTTGTGATGATCCGTACTGGCAGTACTAAAGACCCGCTTCTGCGTAGGCCTTTTTCCATATCCCAGATCAGTAATGGTCGCTATTTTCAAATTCTCTTCAAGGTGGTGGGTAGGGGAACGTCTCTGCTGGCACATTACCGTGAAGGGGAGTCCCTATCGATTCTTGGCCCCCTGGGTAAGGGGTTTAACTTTGCTCCCAATGTGGTCAACTGTCTGGTTGGCGGTGGTATGGGGGTGGCTCCTTTGCTGTTTTTGGGGAAATACATGGCACGGCACCATCCCACAAACCCTCCTTTGGTAGTGGTTGGGGCTAGAACCCGAGAGGAATTGCTTCCATTTGTGGAAGATTTTCTTGAGATTGGGCTTTCGGTACACATGGCCACCGACGATGGCTCACTGGGGCACCATGGTCTGGTTACCGATATCCTTGAAATCTTAAATCTAAGTAAAGGTGCTATGCTCCATGTGTGTGGCCCCCACCCCATGATGGCTGCTGTCCACCTCTTCAGCGAGAGACGCGGTTATAACTGCCAGGTTTCCATGGAAACCAGTATGGCCTGTGGTATGGGGGCGTGTCTTGGATGTATTGTCCCCTCTGCAAAAGGGGGCTACGCCCACGCCTGTTCCGAGGGGCCGGTGTTTGATTCAAAGGAGTTACTATGGCAGGTAAAATAAGTAGTGCCGACCTTCGGGTCTCCATTGGCTCCTTAAAGCTTAAGAACCCGATAATGACCGCATCCGGAACCTTTGGCTATGCGCGTGAATTTGAACCATATCTCAATCTCCATCGCCTGGGAGCGGTAGTGGTAAAGGGGATCTCTTTAGAGCCCCGGGCAGGCAATCCGCCGCCACGGATCATCGAGACCTCAGCTGGGATGCTTAATGCCATTGGCCTTGAAAACGTTGGTGTTGAACGCTTTATCTCAGAAAAAATGGCAGCTCTGGAACTGATTAATGTTCCGGTACTGGTCAATATTCTGGGGGATACTGTTGATGAGTATGGTGAGATCGCCAGTCGCCTGGCTGGAGTCAAAGGGGTCGCTGCCATTGAGGTCAATATCTCTTGTCCCAATGTCAAGAAAGGTGGAGTGGCCTTTGGGTCTGATCCCAAAATGGCTGCAGCAGTGACTAAGCGGGTCAAAGAAAATTCCACGGTTCCGGTTATTGTCAAACTCTCTCCTAATGTTTCCGATATCGCAGTTATTGGGCGTAGTGTAGAAGATGGTGGGGCCGATGCCTTGTCCTTGATCAACACCCTGGTGGGTATGGGGATCAACGCCTACACCAGAAAGCCCGCTCTGGCCAATGTTATTGGCGGCCTGTCCGGGCCAGCCATTAAACCAGTGGCTCTGCGTATGGTGTATCAGGTGGCCCAGGCAGTCTCCATTCCCGTGATTGGGATAGGCGGGATAGAGACCGCCGAAGATGTGGTGGAATTTATGCTGGCCGGGGCAACTGCTGTTCAGATAGGGACGGCAAACTTTGTTAATCCAAGGGCCAGTGAAGAGGCAGTGGAAGGGCTTGCCGCCTATGTTGAAGAACAGCGCCTGGAATCGGTGAGAGAGTTGATTGGTGGACTGATCCTTCCCTGATGCCAACTCCTCCGCCCCATAATAGCCCCTCACAGTTTAAGTTATGGGCTCGGGTTCAAGATTGGGCCCGCCTCCTCTTCAGACGGGATACTCCCTGGAAGGTCAAGGCAATCCTGGGGCTGGCCATTGTGTATCTTCTCTCCCCCATTGATCTGGTCCCGGACTGGATTGCAGGTTTTGGTCTGCTTGATGACCTCACCATCGTTACCATCCTGGTGGCCTGGGCCATAAAAATTGCAGAAAAAAATAACAATAAGATTCCTTAATACTTCTTTAAATCACCTGATGAAAGTCTCACCCCGTATTTGTGTATCCATAGGTCGTTCCAGCGTTGACGACGCCCTGGCCATAGCTGATTCCGTTGCCTCACAGGCATCGGTTTTTGAGATCCGTCTTGACTACCTCAAGGTTCCAGCGGTCTCCCCATTTGTTAGTGCCCTGAAGACACCGCTCCTCTTTACCAACCGTGCGGTATGGGAGGGGGGGAGATTTGCAGGTACGGAGGAGGCACGCATGGGGGCGCTGCTTGAGGCCGTTGCTGAAAATTGTGCCTATGTTGATCTGGAACTCCTGGCTCCTGAAAGCAGTCACCGGGCAATGCGTCTGGCCCTTGAGGGGCAGGACACAAAACTGATTGTCTCTTGGCACAATTTTTCCGACACCCCGACTCGTGAAGAATTGGTGGGGAGAATGGCCATGATGCAGGACACAGGGGCGGATATTGGGAAAATTATTACTACGGCTCACAGCCATCAAGAGGTCTTGCGGGTGTTACAGTTACAGGAAGTAGCCGAAGGACTTGGCTTTCCCCTGATCGCATTTTGTATGGGGCGGCCCGGGGTTGTGAGTCGTGTGGCCACCTGTGATCTTGGCGGCTATATGAGCTACTGCGCCGTAAATGATGATGAGGCCATAGCACCCGGTCAGTTGTCAGTTAGTGCCCTGCGTCAAATATACAGCCTTATGGGGGGGGTGTGATATGAATATTAATGGAGAGACCCTGCTCTACGGGATCATCGGCAATCCGGTGAGCCATTCTCTGAGTCCTGCAATGCATAACGCCGCCCTTGCCAAATCCGGTATAAACGGGGTTTATCTGCCATTTACGGCCCCCGATATTGCAGAGGCCGTCACAGGTATTCGGGGGCTTGGGGTGCAGGGGGTGAGTGTCACCATTCCCCATAAGGAGAGGGTGATGGAACTGCTGGATGAGATCGATCAGGTGGCTACCCGGATTGGTGCTGTGAATACCATTGTAAATAGTGATGGGAAACTCAAGGGCCTGAATACAGACTGGCTGGGTGCCATGCGGGCGCTCGAAGAAAAAATCAGTGTGGCCGGGAGCAGTGTGATTCTCCTGGGTGCGGGAGGATCTGCCCGGGCCATCGGTTTTGGACTCCTTGAACGGGGGGCAGATGTTGTACTCTGCAGCCGTACCGAATCCCGGGGACGGAAGTTGGCTGCCGATCTGGGCTGTGCCTGGATATCCCTCACTGAGACCGACCAAATATCCGGGGATATCCTGATTAATGCCACTTCGGTGGGGATGGTTCCCGATGTGGAACAGAGTCCGGTGCCCAAGGAGGTACTGCAAGGTTTTCAGGTGGTGATGGATATCGTCTATGCCCCCCAAAAGACCCGGCTGCTGACTGAGGCAGAAATGAGTGCTTGTGGGATAATAAATGGTCTTGAGATGTTGTTGTATCAGGGCGTTGCTCAGTTTGAACTCTGGACTGGGGTGGATGCCCCCGTGGCTTTGATGCGTGAGGCCTTGAGTGAAGCCCTTGCCTTAAAACAGGAATAAAACGGAAATAATGAATGTTGAGCACGGCGCATCGGGCCGTGAACGTGAGAGAGATGATAGAGATTACACCAGTAAAACGAGTTGATGCCACTGTTGTGGTACCCGGATCTAAAAGCCTCACCCAGCGTGCCCTTATTGCTGCGGCCCTGGCCGATGGTACCAGTAAGCTGACAGGTCCCCTTGCCAGTGAAGATACCAGTTACACTGCAAAGGCCCTGGAGCAGATGGGGGTTAAGGTGGAACGAGACGGAGATGTGTGGACCGTGTACGGCAGTGGCGGCAGACTTGTAACTCCCGCAGATGAGATCTTCCTTGGCAATAACGGCACAGCCACCCGTTTTTTGACATCCGTTGCCGCCCTTGGTGAAGGGACATTTCAAATAGATGGCGAAGAACGGATGCGAGAGCGGCCTATCAAGCCTTTGATGGAGGCCTTGAAGGGTTGGGGCGTTGATATCGTTTCAATCAATGGGACGGGCTGTCCGCCTCTGGTTATTAACAGTTGCGGCCTGTCAGGTGGGGCCACAGTACTCCCTGAAGGAAAATCCAGTCAGTATGTGTCCTCCCTGCTGCTTGTTGCACCCTACGCAGCAAGACCCGCCACTTTAAAGGTTGAAGGCGAGGTACTCTCTAAACCCTATGTGGCCATGACCCTTTCGGTAATGTCTGATTTTGGAGTGAGTCCCGAATGCGATGAGGGGTTCAGCTCCTTTACTATTCCTCAGGGAACGTACCGGGCAATGGAGTATGAGATTGAAGGAGATGCATCCAACGCCTCCTATTTCTGGGCCGCAGCGGCCATAACAGGGGGCAGAGTAACCGTATCCAATGTTCCGGTTCCGTCTTTGCAGGGAGATGCTGCCCTGGTGGCCCTTCTGGCTCGAATGGGCTGTGATGTTTCCCTTGATGGAGGCGGAATCAGTGTCACTGGAGCAGAGCGTCTGGAGGGGATCAAGGTGGATATGGGTGATATGCCCGATGTGGTACCGACTTTGGCCGTGGTTGCGGCCTTTGCCCATGGTGTGACCCGAATTGAAAATATTGCCCATCTCCGTATCAAGGAGTGTGACCGCCTCAGTGCCACCCTCACCGAACTTGCCAGGATGGGGGCCAAGGTGGAGGAGGGAGAGGATTATATGGTGATCCATGGTGATGGAGGGAAATGCCTGCATGGTGCCACTATCGAGACCTACAACGATCATCGTATGGCCATGAGTTTTGCCGTGGCTGGACTGCGTGTAGCTGGAGTTCAGATCACAGGAGAAGGCTGTGTGGCGAAGTCTTTTCCAGATTTCTGGACCCGTTTCGGCAAGCTTAGTTGAAGGAGTGGGGATGAAATGTGTTTTGAATTGTGGCGGATTTGATTTCCGATTTGATCTGAGATAGTATCGGAAAAGGAGCAATTAAGGTATTGAACTGCTGGTTTGGGTTTGATAATTTTTTCGTATACGAGGGGAGACCGACTATGAAACGTTCTATTTTGACAGGCCTGTGCCTTGTCTGTATATCCATATTTTCAACAAGCTGGGTTGCGGCAAATACCATCCCGGCCCCGCCTGCCGGGAATCTCAGGTATTCAATCACTGTTACCAAATTTAAGAATGAAGCCGGCTGGGGAGGCAGGTGGAATGTTGGCGACGGTATGCAGACTGTGATGACCAACCTCCTTCAGAAATCCGGCTGGTTTATTGTGCTGGGTGATGGTGAAATGAGAAAGGCCGCCATGGCAGAACAGGATTTTGTGGCTTCTGGGCGTACTGCCCAAGGAAAAAAGAGTGCCAAGATTGGCCGAATGACACCCGCCCAGCTTCTGGTGCGTGGTTCCATTACCCATGTCCAGAACGAT
>CAYWMZ010000087.1:0-7676 GCA_964459485.1 uncultured Desulfocapsa sp.
AAGAGACCCCTGCGGACGCAGAAGTTGCAAGCCATCGTCTGCTGCTCCGTGCAGGCTTTATCAGAAAGCTCACCGCCGGCATTTACAGCTACCTGCCTCTGGGCCTGGCCGCTGTGCGTAAGGTGGAGAATATTGTAAGAGAGGAGATGCTTCGTGCCGGGGCCCAGGAACTGCTGCTGCCAATGGTACAGCCGGCAGATCTCTGGCGTGAAACCGGAAGATATGAAAAATATGGACCGGAACTGCTGCGATTTCTTGACCGCCACAACCGGGAGTCCTGTCTTGGACCAACCCACGAAGAGGTGATCACCGATCTAGCCAGACGTGAGATCAGATCCTACCGTGATCTGCCCATGAATCTCTTTCAGATTCAGACCAAGTTTCGTGATGAGATCAGGCCACGCTTTGGTCTGATGCGTGGGCGGGAATTTATCATGAAGGATGGCTATTCCTTTGATGTGGATGACGCCCAGGCTGGTGTCAGCTACGAGAAGATGTATGCGGCCTATATCCGCATATTTAATCGTTGCGGCCTGGAGTTTCGGGCCGTTGAGGCGGATTCCGGAACTATTGGAGGCAGTTTTTCACATGAATTTATGGTTCTTGCTGATACAGGTGAAGACACTTTAGTTATCTGTTCGTCCTGCGACTATGCTGCCAACAGTGAAAAGGCAGCCATTGCAGCACCTCAAGCCTCGGATGCAGACGAGCTTTCCCGTGAAAAGGTGGAAACCCCCGGCAAGCGTAAGGTTCCTGTGGTCTGCGAATTTATGGAAATTGAGCCACGCGAGCTGGTAAAGACCATGGTCTATCAGGCAGGGGATGAGGCCGTAGCCGTTCTGGTTCGTGGAGACCGTGAGGTGCAGAAGGTCAAGCTTAAGAATCTCCTTGGTGTGGCAGATGTGGAGATGCTGGACGACAAGGCCGTGTTTGATGCAACCGGTGTCCCCACCGGCTATCTCGGACCTGTGAATATTCCCATTAAACTCCTGGTTGATGCTGAAGTTGCGGCCATGCGCAACTATGTAACGGGTGCCAACGAAAAGAATTACCACTTTAGAAATGTAAATATGGGGCGGGATTTCGAACCATTTGCCGTGGCCGATCTGCGTCAGATCACCAAAGAAGACCCCTGTCCTGAATGCGGTGCCGCACTCATCCTCAAAGAGGGAATTGAGGTTGGCCACGTCTTTAAGCTGGGTACTGGCTACTCCACCGCCATGAACGCTGTATTCCAGGACAGTGATGGCGATGAAAAACCCATGGTTATGGGATGCTATGGGATTGGAGTCAGTCGTATTGTGGCTGCTGCAATTGAGCAGAACCATGATGACAACGGTATGATCTTCCCCATGGCCCTGGCCCCTATGCAGGTTATTTTGTTAAATCTTGGACTAAAGGATGAGCTGATCACCAGAACTGCTGAAGAGCTGTATGCGGAGTTACAACAGCAGGGTGTTGAGGTCCTCTTTGATGATCGTGATGAACGGCCCGGATTTAAGTTTAAGGATGCTGATCTGCTTGGGATCCCTCTGCGTCTGACCGTGGGCAAGAGTCTCACCAAGTCAGGCGTTGTGGAACTTCGCAGCAGAAAAGACGGAGTTGTGGAAGAACTGAAACCGGAACAGGTGATAGAGAGAATAGTTGCCATGATCCAGGATGCAATGATCCCGGGATGAAATATGCCTGCCTGTTTGGCACCCTGGAGCAGGCCTCAGTATATATGAGAAAATGGATAAAGAACTCACTGTTATGGTGAACCAGGAAGGACTTAAGGTTCTGACCCGCAGTTACCTGCACGGCATTGATCTCAGCCCAATTGATAAGGCTTGGGAGCTGGCTGTTGCCGTGCATTCAGGGAAACAACATTTTTCGGGTAGCCCCTATCTTGATCACACCCTCCATGTCGCTTCAACCCTTGCCTCCATGCATCTGGATTTGGAGACTGTGGTGGCAGGGCTCCTTCACGGTGTCTTAAAGGAGGGGGTGACAGTTGAAGAGTTGCGTAAACAGTTTGGGGCGGGAGTCGCCCTTATTGTAGATGGCTGTACCCGCATTACCAAGGTACACTACAACTCCAAGCTGAGTCATCAGGCGGATAATGTCAGGAAGATGCTGCTGGCAATCGCCTCTGATGTGAGAGTTCTGCTGGTTGAACTTGCCGATCGTCTTCAGGATATGTGTGTCCTCGATTCTGTTCCGGTGGAGAAACAGCAGGTCATTGCTCGTGAGACCAAGGATCTTTACGCCCCGCTTGCTTCACGGCTGGGAATCGACTGGATGAAACGGGAGCTTGAAGACCTCTCATTTCAATATCTTCATCCCCATGAGTACCTTGATTTGGTCAACAAACTGGAAAGCTCCCTTGAAGAGAGGCAGAGGTATGTGGATGAGGTGATCTCCATATTCCACGGAAAACTTGCAGCCAGTAACGTCAAACCTACCCGGATCATTGGCCGGCCGAAACATCTCTACTCCATCTACAAAAAGCTTATTGCCCAGAAGATTCCCCTGGAACAGGTCTACGACAAGGTTGCCTTCCGCATTATAGTAAACACTGTTAAAGAGTGTTACGAAGCACTCGGGGTGATCCACGCCAACTGGTCTCCGGTTCCAGGACGTATCAAAGATTTTATCTCGGTACCTAAATCCAATAATTATCAGTCTATGCACACCACGGTCATAGGGCCCAGGGATCATTTTATTGAGATCCAGATCCGTACCGAAGAGATGGATCGCATCGCCCTTGAAGGAGTTGCGGCACATTGGGCCTATAAGGAAGGACAGGATGCCTCTGTCTCAGACACCAAACTGTTTAAGGAATTAAAGAGTCTGGTGAAGACCCTGCAAGAGGTGGAAGATCCAAGAGAGTTTCTGGAGTCTGTCCATGGAGAGTTGTATACTCCTGAGGTCTACGCACTCACTCCTGCTGGAGAGGTAAAAGAGTTTCCAGTCAATTCCTGCCCCATAGACTTTGCCTATGCTATCCATACCGAAGTGGGGGATCACTGTGTGGGGGCCAAGGTCAACGCCAAGCTTGTGCCGCTCAAGTATACAATTCAAAATGGTGATATTATAGAGATTATCACCTCTAAGAATCAGGGCCCCCGCAGGGGTTGGCTGGATCTGGTCAAGACCAGTCGGGCTCGTTCCCGGATACGTTCCTGGCTTCATAAGGAAGATCGGGAAAAGGCACTGAACCTGGGCCGGGAGATCTGCGAGAAAGAGCTGAAACGCTACGACACCACAGTGAAAAAGCTGGTCAAGAGTGGCCATGTTAAACGGCTCTTACGGGATCTGCGCTGCAATTCCTTAGAAGATATGATGGCCAAGGTGGGCAGTGGTATGATCACTATCCCTCACCTGGTTCGCACCCTGCAACCTCCTGAAATCCAAAAGGAAGAAGATGCTCGTAGGGTGCGTCAAGAGACCTCGTCAACGTCTAGAGCCGATGCGGGAGCTGTTGCACAGACTCGATCTGCAACGGGTTCTGCCATTCATATCGATGGTGTCGATGATATGATGATCAAAATCAGTCGCTGTTGTCATCCGGTTCCAGGTGATACCATTATGGGCTTTGTTACCAATGGTCGTGGTATCTCTGTGCATAAAGTAGACTGTATTAATCTGCTGGCAACTGATCCGAAGCGTTGGATGGATGTGGAGTGGTCGGCAGCTCAAGACGTGGGGCATAGGGTGGAGATCCAGGTGAGTGCTGAAAACGGCAAAGGTATTTTTGCAGCCATTACCACTGCCATCAATAGTGATGATGCCGATATCCTGGATATTACCGCCCACACAACCCCTACAGATACTGCCGACTTTCATATCGCTGTGGAGGTCGAAGGACTAGAGCACCTGCAACGGGTTTTGCAACATCTGCGTCAGATGTCGCAGGTGATCATGGCTCGCAGAGTTTAATTCATGCTTTTTATAAACATTTTATAGGAAAATTTGTAATTAATTGAATTTGCGGTTAAAATATGTTTCGTTGGTGGCAACATATTTGATTTCGGAATATTTATTTCTCAAGGGGGAAGGTGTGAAGGAAAATATCACTGCAATGTATGCCAGAAAGAATTTTGGTCGACTTTTGGATAAGACTGCCCTCCTTGGTGAGGCCTATGTCATTGAACGTGCGGGACGACCTATGGCCGCTCTCATCGCTGCAGAACGTCTCGAAGAGTTACAGAGTAGTGGAATTGCAATGGAAGAGGCCCTTGAAAAACTGATTAAAAAGATCAAGGGGCCCAAGTCTAAAAAGCTGGAGAAGGCCATTATGGAGGCTCGTGAAGCGGCTGGCAATCTTATTCCCTGATCCTTCACTGTCTCATGTTGTCCTATCGGCCCTGCCCTATCTGTGGTAATGACATCCCTTCTCAAAGCCGTTCTTGCTCGTTCTGTGGCAATACTTCTGAAGAATGTTCTCAGTCTCGATTGAGGCCTGAGAAACCTCCCTTTTCACAAAAGACAGTGAACCTCGAACAGGGGCTTCCCACGGTGCAGCAGGCCTTGGAACGCCTGGACATCGCATTGAAAAGTGCCCGAAGTGAACAGATATCTGTCCTGACCCTTATCCATGGCTACGGATCTACCGGCAAGGGGGGCGTGATCCGTTTTGAATGCCGGAAGACCCTGGACTATCTGAAAAGCAGGGGAGAACTCTCGGTGGTGATTCATGGTGAGGATTTCAGCCATCGCTATGGGGCTGTCAAACAGTTGTTGCACCGTTTTCCAAAACTCTCAAATCACACTCATCTCAATAGGCGAAACAGGGGGATCACCCTCGTGGTACTTGTTTGAGCCTCGTATAAAATATTTTAGGCGACTATCTTTACTTGCAGGTTTAAATAGAATGCTTACCAGTTTCTCTGTTGTGGTAAAACACCACTTTTCAGCATGTAACAGTCTTCCTTCAGGGCCGTATCTCAGAGGCCACTAAAAGAGTCTTTCGTGCATAGTTTATGACTGGCGAGGCGCCGGTTGCTCAGAACAATCTTAAGGAGTGTCTAGATGAAACGATTTGCAGGATTAGCCCTTGTTGTATGTCTTATTGCCCCCACTCTCAGTCTTGCTTCGGATACCGGAAAGGCCTCCGAGCTAAAGACCTTTAAGGATAAACTCAGTTACAGTATGGGGCTCGACATGGGTGCCTATCTTAAGGGAATTGGAGCTGAACTTGACTATAGTACTCTCCAGAAGGGATTGAAGGCCGGTTTTGATGGCAAGGATGCCCTCATGACACCAGAAGAGGTGCAGAGTGTTCAGAAAGAGTTTTCAGAGAAGATGAAGGCAAAAAAGGAGGCCCAGATGAAGGTGCTCCTGGAACAGAATAAGAAGGCCGGTGATGCTTTTCTGGCCGCAAACAAGGCAAAAGAAGGGGTACAGGTTACGGCCAGTGGCCTTCAGTATCAGGTACTAAAAGAAGGAACAGGGGAAAAACCTGGCAAAGAAGATACGGTGACAGTTCACTATAAAGGAACCATGATCGATGGTACCGTCTTTGACGATTCCAGTAAGCGTGGTGAGCCGGCAACCTTTGGTGTGACTCAGGTCATTCCCGGATGGAGTGAAGTACTACAACTGATGAAGGAAGGTTCTACCTACCGTGTCGTCATTCCACCCGCCCTGGCCTATGGCGAGCAGGGCGTGCCTCCCATGATTGAACCAAACTCAGTTTTGGTGTTTGAGGTGGAACTGATCTCCATTCAGAAAGATGCAAAATAGGTTTCTTTTACAACGCTTTTTCAGATCTTTTGGGAGGTTTTTTTAATGGCCAAAAAGAGATGTTGTAAAAAAGTGGCTAAAAAGGGCTATTGCTGTTCAGGGTGCCCTTTGCGCCAGGAATATGATAGCAAAAAAAAGAAGAAAGATAAAAAGAAAAAGAAATCAAAGAAGTAGAACGATAACTTTTCTTTATGTGAGGGCTCCGGAACCAGTGTTTCGGGGCCTTTTTCGTTTTGTGATTACCACTAATCCTCAGCTTAGCCACATTTGGGAAGGAGCTGTTTTGTGTCCATTATTTGGGCATCTGCGGCCTGGACGGCCGTAGCAGAGCCCCCACGGATGGGTTTATGGCGTCCCATATAATGGACACGTAATAGGTCCGGTTTAGCAAAGCTGAGTTTCGATGGTAATCAGATTTCGTTTTAGGTGCCTTGCACGTCTAAACAGCTGTAAGGCGGATGAGATTGTCGGGTACTAGAGAAAGAGGATCTCCTGGGTGGCGGAACCCAATACTCCATGGGCCATCCGGATGTGTGGAATATCTGCCCAGTCTTTTCCCAGGAGAGAAGCCCCAAAGGCATCTATGGTCACCGGGTCGAACGAGGCTCCAAGGGTATTCACAGCAGGTGTGCATGGGGCTCCCCAGAGATGGGCCTCGGCCATGCCCACCGAGGCGTCGAGCAGGGTGAAGTCTGGACAGCGGTAACGGTTCAGATCAAATATGGCCTCATGAATCTGTCTATGAAAGGCAGATTTTCCCCAGTGCCCATTGCCTCGAAAATGTGTTGGTGGCGCACAGCCTATCATATTTTTCATACTGAGGGTGACCCCCGCCAGGGTATGGGCCTTGAGTACCGGAACCGAGATTAGAAAGACCTCATCCAGTAGGGCGGGCAGGTGCATAACGGGCCAGCGTTTGCACTCCGGGTCTGCTTTTCGGGTGAGCTTTTCGTGGTTGAGATCGATGAGTTCTATCCCATATTCCTTGGCCATTGTGGTGTAGCCCAGGAGTTCAAAGGGGTAGTATGTATCATACTCCAGTGATCCGGTTCCCTCAGCAACGACGATACGATTTTCGGGGAGATAGGTCTGGAGGTAGGCAATCAGCAAGGAGACGAGTCGTACCGGAGTGGTGATGGGAGGGGGGAGCGCCTCCACTACATTGGGCTTGATAAGGATAGTCTGTCCTTTAGGAATGTGAGAGGACAGGGCAACAGCATCAAGGAGGCTGGTTACATCGTTGGCTAGAGATCCGATACGAAGGGCATAAGCGATCTGGTTCTTCATCGTAACATACTGATGACTCATGAAAAGTGAAGGAGATGTAAGTGAAATGGCTGCTGTTATAAATTTTCACGGCAGACCATGGAAAACTTTGCTATATAACAGACCATAAACTGAAATGAGTATGTCCTAAAGATAATTCTGGAGTTTTTATGAAGATCAGTCTTAGTATTGATCGGGAAATCTGTAAAAAATGTTACGCTTGTATTGCAGAATGCCCTTTTGATTTGATAAATAAAGATAAGGAAGAGTTTCCTCAGTTACGCAAGGCGGCCATTAAAACATGTATTCGCTGTGGTCACTGCATGGCTGTTTGTGTGGTAGGTGCCCTTGAAATATCTGTCTCTCCTCTTAAGAGCTGTCAGCCTGTTGACAAGGAGCTCTTGCCCGACCCTAAAAGCGTGAGTCATTTTTTAAAGAGCAGACGCTCCATCCGCAGTTACAAGAAAAAATGTGTGGAGCATGATACTCTGGAGGCCATATTGGATGTGAGTCGTTATGCCCCCAGTGCCCATAACAGTCAGCAGGCACACTGGATTATGGTGGAAGATCCATTGGAAGTTAGACGTCTTGCAGGACTTGTGGTTTCGTTTATGCGGGAACTGAAACTTTTTCCGGGGCTGATTCGTGCCTGGGATCAGGGTGTTGATAAGGTTCTGAGGGGG
>CAYWMZ010000088.1:0-7618 GCA_964459485.1 uncultured Desulfocapsa sp.
GCCGTAGTTGAGGTGCGTCCTGAACTTCGTGCCCCTGCCGATCTCTATCTTGAGGGCAGCGATCAGCATCGGGGCTGGTTCCAGAGTTCACTGCTTACCTCTGTGGGCACCAGGGGTCATGCGCCCTATAAAGGGGTTTTGACCCATGGGTATGTGGTGGATGGAAAGGGCAAGAAGATGTCCAAATCCATCGGGAATGTGGTTGCGCCAGCGGAAGTAATCAAGAAGTTTGGTGCAGAGATCCTGAGGCTCTGGGTGTCCAGCGAAGACTACCGGGATGATGTGAAGGTCTCCGATGAGATCTTAAAACAGGTGGCAGACAGCTATCGCAAGATCCGTAATACCATTCGCTATATGCTGGGGAATGTGACGGACTTTGACCCAGCAATCAACACAGTATCCTTTGAGGAGATGGAGGAGATCGATCGCTGGGCTCTTGGTCGTTTTGAAGAACTGCGGATCAAGGTGGTAACTGCCTATGAAAATTATGAGTTCCATCCCATCCATCAGGCCCTGAACTACTTTTGCGGTACCACTATGAGTGCCTTCTACCTCGATATCTTAAAGGACAGGCTCTACTGTTCGGGAACCGATTCACGGCAGCGCAGATCTGCTCAGAGTGTCCTATATGAGATTCTGGAAGGGTTGCTACAGCTTATGAGCCCGGTATTAAGCTTTACCACTGCAGAGGCCTGGGAACATTTTAAGGGGTTGGAACCCAAGGCTTCCCTGAAGGAGAGTATCTTCTTTAGCGCCTTTCCGGCTCCTCATCCTGAGCGCCTGGATGCGGTTCGGGACGGACGCTGGGACAAGTTGATTCGGGTGCGCTCTTCCATCACCAAGGCCCTGGAAGCTGCACGTCGAGAAAAGATTATCGGGCATCCCCTTGAGGCCGAAGTGTTGATAGAGGTCAGTGGGGAGTGGTCTGATTTTATCGATTCCGAGTGGCAGCGGGTCAAGGATGTTTGTATCATTTCGGAACTTACCCGCTGTGAAGATAAAAGCAGTGTTGCTGAGTTCAAATTTATGGTGAGTGAGGAGATCCCAGAGCTTGCCGTGGCCGTTCGAGCCGCTAAGGGCGAAAAATGTGAGCGTTGTTGGACTCGTGACCGCTTTGTGGGCAGTGATACAGACCATCCGCAGCTCTGTAAACGCTGCCTGGATGTGGTGCTTGCCATGGACACACAGGAGTAGTTGCTGTCATGTTTCTGTCACTGTTTCTGGTACTGCTAATTGTAGTTGTCGATCAGCTCACAAAGATCTGGGTTGTGAAGAGTTTTGCACTCTATGAGTCCATTACGCTTATCCCCGGATTCTTCAACTTCACCTATCTCACCAATAAGGGTGCTGCCTTTGGCTTCCTGGCGGGTGTGGATTCGGCCTGGCGGCAGTACTTTTTTTTGATACTGGCCACTGTGGCCCTGGTGTTGATCGTTGTGGCCTGGCGCCGGATGCATAAAGACCACGCCCTCTATGGACCGGCCCTTGCCTGTATTGCAGGGGGGGCCATTGGTAATGTTATCGACAGGGTTCGGTTCGGGGCCGTGGTTGACTTTCTTGATTTTTATGTGGCGGGACATCACTGGCCCGCATTTAATGTGGCCGATTCCGCAATATTTGTGGGTGTGGCGCTCTTTTTGCTCGGCAATATTCTGGAAGAACGCAAGAAGAAACTGACTTTATAATAAGGATACATTTTTCAATGAAGATAGCAGTGCTCTTTCCCGGTCAGGGATCACAGTTTTTAGGAATGGGACGTGAATTTATCGATTCCGATCCCCAGTGTGCAGCAATTATGGAGATGGCAGCCTCCGCCTGTGATTTCCCTCTGGAGCAGCTGATTGCAGAAGGCCCCATGGAGGAACTCACCCGGGCCATCCATCTGCAACCCGCCATCACCGTCACCAACCTTATCTGTTATCAGGGGCTGAAAAAGGCCCTGGGTGAAGCCCTCTCCGGTGCCTGTTTTGCGGGCCACAGCCTTGGTGAATACTCTGCCCTCTGTGCAGCAGGGGTCTTAAGTGTTGAAGATACCATCCGCCTGGTAACCAAACGTGGCGCCCTGATGGAGCGTGAAGGACAGGCCAATCCCGGCGGTATGCGGGCAGTGCTCGGCAAGACCATAACTGAGGTGGAGGACATTATTGCAGCGTGTAGTGACGCTGGAGTGGTAACGGCTGCCAACCACAATACCGAGCTCCAGATAGTGATTTCCGGTTCCGTGGCAGGGCTTGATGCGGTGTCGGAAAAAGCAGCAGCAGAAGGTGCCAAGGTCATTCCTCTGGCGGTGAGTGTTGCCAATCACAGCCCCCTGGTGGCTGATGCCGTCCCTGATTTTGCCGCCTTTATGGATACGGTGCAGTTCAACAGTCCTGGCTCCCAGGTGTTTTTTAATGTGTCAGCCGCAGTGGAACAGGATACTGAAAAGATCAAAGAGATGATGGCCAGTCAGATCGCCTCCAGGGTTCGCTGGTTTGAGATTATCAGCAGCATGATAGCCCAGGGTGTGGACACCTTTATTGAGGTCGGCCCCAAGACTGTACTTAAAGGGATGATGCGTAAGATTGCCCCCAAGGGCTACAGCTATAAGGCCCTGCAGTTTGACAGTCCGGAGGGACTCGCCAAGTGTATTACCAAGATTGGCTGAGTTTTCCTCTAAACGGTCCTTTTCTGAATATGGTCAGGTGCTAAATGATTGAACGTTCCCTTACTACTATCCAAGATGTCGGAAATATTGGTTTTGCACAGGCCATGGAACTTGCCGATGGTGCGAATCTGGAAACTCTGTGCCGTGCCGCAGCTAAACTGTGCCGTGAGCAACAGGGAAATAACTTTGCTCTCTGTTCCATCATCAATGCCAGATCCGGGAGATGTTCCGAGGACTGTAAGTATTGTGCCCAGTCTGTACATCACAGCACCGATATTAGCTGCTATGAACAGATAACTTTGGCCACTGCCGTGGAGCAGGCCCGTAAAAATGACGATTATGGTGTGGGACGCCTCTCCTTGGTTACCTCGGGGCGCAGTCTGTCACGATCTCAGGCGGAGGCCATGGGCACCATTTATGATGCCATGTCCCAGGAGACCTCCTTGCGTTTTTGTGCCTCCATGGGCTTTCTCAATAAAGAGACAGCAGAGCTTCTCTACTTTTACGGGGTGCGACGCTATCACTGTAATCTAGAGAGTTGCAGTGAGTTTTTCCCTTCCATCTGTACCACCCACAGCTGGGAGGAAAAAGTTGCCACCTTAACAGTTGCCCGAGATGCCGGAATGGATCTCTGTAGCGGTGGGATAATTGGTATGGGAGAGAGTTTGCAACAGCGAGTGCAACTGGCCTTTGAACTGCGTGATCTTGGAGTCCTTTCCATTCCCATTAATATCTTAAGCCCCATAGCTGGAACTCCTCTGGCAGATATTGAACCCATCGCTCTTGATGAGGTGCTGCGCTGTGTGGCTCTGTTCCGCTTGATCAATCCCAAGGCCGTGATCCGTATTGCCGGGGGGAGGGGCCGTTTTGGCAGGGATCAGTACCGCCTCTTCGAGGCCGGTGCCAATGGTGCCATCGTTGGTGATTATCTTACCACTGCGGGTGAAGGTGTTGCTGTCGATCTTATGGAATTCAAAAAACGCGGCTTTGCCATTGGCGAGAATGGAACAGGCAGCAGTGATGAATCCTGAGCAGCTTCTCGCCTACGATAGGGAGCATATCTGGCATCCCTACTCCTCCATTGTCAATCCTCTTCCCGTGTATCCTGTTGAATCTGCCGAGGGGGTTCGGATTCGTCTGAAGGATGGGCGGGAACTGATTGATGGTATGGCTTCCTGGTGGTCGGTGATCCATGGCTATAATCAGCCGCAACTCACAGCAGCCCTGACCCGGCAGGCCCAGCAACTGTCCCATGTGATGTTCGGCGGGCTTACCCACGAACCCGCCGTTGAGCTCGCCAGAACCTTGATAGAAATCACTCCGGATCCCCTCGATCTGGTCTTTTTTGCTGATTCCGGTTCGGTGGCTGTGGAAGTTGCCATGAAAATGGCCATCCAGTATTTTTATGGAGCCGGAAAACCATCCAAAACACGGTTTCTCACCATCCGCTCTGGTTACCACGGTGATGTCTTCCATGCCATGTCGGTCTCAGACCCCAAAAATGGCATGCATCATATTTTTGAAGCTGTATTACCTGAATATCTCTTTGCAGATCGGCCCAGGTGCGGTTTTTATGATGAGTGGGATGGCGCTGATATCAGCTCATTTGAAACTCTGATTGCTGAGCATCACGATACGCTTTGCGCAGTTATCCTTGAGCCCATCGTTCAGGGGGCGGGGGGCATGCATTTTTACCACCCTGAATATTTACGTCAGGTACGCACACTCTGTGATACCTACGATGTTTTGCTCATTGCCGACGAGATTGCCACGGGTTTTGGACGCAGCGGCAAACTCTTTGCCTGTGAACACGCAGACATCGCACCCGATATTCTCTGTCTTGGCAAGGCATTAACGGGTGGCTACATGACCCTCTCGGCAGTGCTTGCCACGCGTACAGTGGGGGATGTGATCTCCAATGGTGATCCCGGGGTTTTTATGCACGGGCCCACATTTATGGCCAATCCCCTGGCCTGTGCCGTGGCCAACGCCTCACTGGATCTGCTCCTTACATCTAACTGGCAGCAGCAGCTGGCAGACCTTGAACAGGGATTACGGCGAGGCCTTGCACCTTGCGTAGAATATGAGTGCGTCGCCGATGTCCGGATCCTTGGCGGAATTGGGGTCGTGGAACTTCAAAAAGCCGTTGCAATGGAATCGGTTCAGGCCGCCTTTGTGGAAAAAGGGGTGTGGGTACGTCCCTTTGGACGACTGCTCTATGTGATGCCTCCATATTGCATATCTGAGGCGGATCTCAGCTTTCTTAGTACTGCGATCTGTGAGGTTGTGGCAGAAGAGATCGGCGGATGAACTCGAGGTATAAAACGAAGCTTCTCCAATTAGAAGCAAAAGGGCGGCTGCGAAGGCTGAGTCCTGTGCAGCAGGTGGCAGAGGGCAGGGTGTTTTACGGTGGCCGTGAGCTGTTGAATCTTGGCTCCAATGACTACCTTGGTCTTGGCCAGGACACAGAGTTGCGTCAGCAATTTTACAGTGAAATGGATGGAGGGCGTGCTGAAAATTCTGGCTTTGCTGCTGCCTCATCCCGCCTCCTTACTGGCGACTCTCTTGTGGCCCACGCCCTGGAGAGGGACTTGGCCTGTGCTTACGAGAGTGAGGCTGCGCTGCTCTTTAACTCCGGCTATCACGCAAATATCGGAATCTTACCTGCCCTGTTTGGTAAGGGAGATCTGATACTTTCCGATAAGTTGAACCACGCCTCCATCCACGATGGCTTGACCCTGAGCCGTGCGGATCACAAACGGTTTCGCCATGGAGATTACCAGCAGTTACATGATATGCTGCTTAAGTATAGAAAGCAGTATGATCAGGTGGTGATTGTTTCAGAATCAGTGTTCAGTATGGACGGTGATGTTGCTGATATCGAAAAACTGGTTACATTAAAGGAGGAGTTTGATGCCAGACTCTATCTGGATGAGGCCCATGCCCTTGGCGTTTATGGCAAACTCGGGCTTGGCAAGGCAGAAGAGTGTGGCCTGATAAAGGATGTCGACTTTCTGGTGGGAACCTTTGGCAAGGCCATGGCCTCTATTGGGGCCTTTGTCTGTTGCTCGACTGAGATCTATGACTATCTGGTGAATCATAGCAGATCATTGATCTTCACCACCGGTCTGCCTCCGGTAACCCATGCCTGGAATCATTTTATATTCAGCCATATGCAAAGTATGAATCGCGAACGAGAGCATTTGCAGGAGTTGGCAGACAGACTGCGGCAAGGATTCCAGCAAAAGGGGATTGCAACCCGAGGCAACACCAATATCGTCCCAGTCATTATCGGGGAGGATAGTGTGGCCCTGCAACAGGCAAAAAAGATGCAGGAACTGGGTTACCTTGCTCTGCCGGTCCGCCCCCCCACGGTACCTGAAGGAACGGCCCGTTTCCGCTTTTCGCTCTGTGCCAATATGGAGTGGCAGGATCTACAGGGGATTCCCACTGTTCTGGTCGGTCAGTTCCAGGGACTGAGTTTATGAAGAGTTATTGGCTTCATAGGGGACAGAGTGATAAGCTGATCCTGTTCTGTTGCGGCTGGGGCATGGATGAAACTCCCTTTGCTCCGCTCACCTGTGGTGATTGGGACGTGCTGATGTTGTTTGATTACAGTGACCTTGATCCGGGTTTTGATATCAGTCTGCTCTTTGATGAATACCGGGAAGTCGTGTTAGTTGCCTGGTCCATGGGAGTTTGGGCAGGACAGCAGATCTTTTCTCCCCTTTCATCCAGGATAACTAATGCCATTGCAATCAACGGTACCCTGCGCCCCGTTGATGACCGCTATGGGATTTCGGAAGAGGTGGTACAGGCCACCCACGATAAACTGGATGTTAAGCAGCGTCTGAACTTTTATCGCCGTACCTGTAAAAGCAGCGCTCTGTACCAAGGATTTTTGGACAATCAGCCTCGCCGTAGTGTGGAGTCCCAGAAGAGAGAACTTGGTGTCCTGCTGAAAGGTGTCCGGGACACGGTTTGTGCGTCTCCCATTTATAACAAGGCCCTTGTTGCCAATCAGGACTTCATTATGCCCACCAAAAACCAGCTGCGCTACTGGCCGGAAGATATTATACACAGGGTGGACGGGCCCCATTTTCTGTTCTACGGTTTTGGTAGTTGGGAAAAGATCCTTGCCGCAGCGAGCGTACAGGGGAAGCCTTAAGGACAGCCATGGTGTTAGCACTCAACAAAGAGAAGATTGCCAACTGTTTTCTCCGGAGTCTGCCCAGTTACGACGGGGCGGCTGTGGTACAGAACAGGCTTGCCAAACGGTTGCTTCAGGAAATCAGCAATCTACCGGATAGGGCCTTTAGAAACGTTCTGGAAGTTGGCTGCGGCACAGGTGTTTTAAGTGAGCTGCTCTGTAAGAATAAACAGGTACAGACCCTGTGGCTGAACGACCTGCTACCTGAGTTTGAAGAGGGGGTCAGGGCCAGGCTGGAACCGTTTAATGAGGTGCAGTGCAGATCATGTTTTGGTGATATTGAAGCATTGGCCCTGCCATCTGATCTTTCACTGGTTCTTTCCGGGGCCACCTTTCAGTGGCTTGATGATCTCCAGGGGTTTCTGGAGCGTCTCGCCGCAAATTTACCAAAAGGGGCCGTGCTCGCCTTCTCGCTCTTTGGACAGGGTACGCTTAAGGAGTTTGCAGAGCTTACCAAGGTTCAACTGCACTATCATAGCAATGCTGTGATTGCATCCTTTCTGGAGAAGGACTTTGTGGTCGAAGCCTCAACCAGCCACACAGATGCCCTCTACTTTACAACGGTGCGGGATATCCTTACTCATATTCGTGCCACCGGTATTGGTGGCGTTTCCGGTTACCAGTGGACCAAAGAGAGTCTGCGAAACTTTGAAAAACGCTATCCGGCTGAATTTATAGAAGATCAGGGGCTGCCCGTAAGTTATGTCTCTTCCTGTTATGTGGCAAGGAGACGCTGATGTCTCAAGTGATCTGTATAAGTG
>CAYWMZ010000089.1:0-7568 GCA_964459485.1 uncultured Desulfocapsa sp.
CTCACGATCAATCCCACGAGGTTCAACACCCTTCTCTTTCCAGATATCTTGCTGTTTCTGGGGTGCGCGTTTCAGCATGGAAAGCGTTCCACGCTGCTGTCCAAATTCATCCAGAGCCTTCTCACCAAGTTCGAGAGCAATCTCATTGGTTTCGCAACCTTCAGTCTCGACCCCAAAGATCTCGGCCATGGCATGAAGCTTATCAACATCCTTGATCCCGTGGGGAGTATTTCCTTTGGCGGTCTCAATAAATCCCATAACCATCTCACGGGCATGATCGGTGTGAGCAGCAGTTCCTGCGGCCACAAGACGGGCAAAGTTTCTGGCAACAACGGTGGCAGCAGTTGCGCCACAGATGCCAACCATCTGTTCCACACCATCAATAATCTGGCAGGGACCCATATTACATACACGACAGCAGGTACCACCTGAGCCAAACAGACAGGCTGAGACACCGCGATCTTCGATACGGTTATAGGCAGTTCGTACCTGTTTTGCCAAATCCTGATTAAGCAGGTCTTTGGTTGAGGCACCCGTAATATCGTTACAGGATGTGCATCCACCTTTACTATTGCTCATAGTTTTCCTCCGGAAATATATGCATTCACAAGCATTCTAATTCTTTTTATAATCGGAATTAATATCTTAGATCAGATTGGCCGCCATCTTGGCTGCCTGTACGGTGTTCTTCATCAGCATGGTGATGGTCATGGGGCCTACGCCACCGGGAACGGGGGTAATACAGGATGCCTTTTCTTTAACAGCATCAAAGTCAACATCACCAGCAAGGATGGCCTTGCCATTGCTGGCCTTACCGATACGATTGACACCGACATCGATGATTGCGGCACCCTCTTTTACCATATCGGCGGTGACCATCTTGGGTACCCCAACGGCGGCAATGATGATATCGGCACGTCTGCAATGGGCTGCCATATCCTTGGTTCTGGTGTGACAGAGTGTGATGGTTGCATTCCCTCCCTCACGCTTCTGAAGCATAAGGTTGGCAATAGGCTTGCCCACGATGTTTGAGCGACCAATAATTACAACCTCAGCGCCACTGGTCTCCACGCCACTACGGGTGAGCAACTCAAGGATTCCATGGGGAGTGCAGGGCAGGAAGCACTGCTCGCCAAGAACCATCTTTCCCACATTTACGGGATGAAAACCATCCACATCCTTATCGGGGTCAATGGCGTAGAGGACATTGGCCTCATTGATATGGTTGGGAAGAGGCAACTGTACCAGGATACCGTTGACCTTGGGATCGTCATTGCATTTTTTCACCAGGGCCAGGAGATCCGCCTCGCTGGTTTCAGGGTCAAGGGTGATCTGTTCTGAGTTGATACCAAGGGCATGGGCGGTCTTGTTTTTAGCGGCAACGTAGGACTGGGAAGCAGGGTCTTCACCCACAAGAATAGTTACAAGACCCGGAACAACATTATGTTTCTCTTTGAGTTCGGTGACCTCTTTTGTCAATTCCTCACGAATTGTCTTGGCCACCTCTGTACCGCTGATAAGCTTTGCCGTCATGAACATTTCCTCTATTATTTTGATGCAATGCCGCAACCATAACCGGGCAAAACACCTTTGAATGAACTGTGAAAAAAAAGCTGCGCACCATCCTGATAAAAAAACACCGCAGAACGGAACCAGCCCCTGAAGACTCTTTAACAAAACCCCCGTTTCTTAGCACTGTACGGAGGTAACGAACGAGCTAAATTAATAGGTTTTTCAATTTTTTTCAAGTAACAGATCAATATTTTTTAACAAGCATTAACTTTTTTTGATATGTTGTTCAAAAAAATAGATACAGAGGACGGGAACGACTCCCAGACAGGCGGGAACTGCTTTGATTGAAGGCTACTACTAAATATATAACTCAAACTAAAATGGTGCATCACACAAGGGGAAACAGGCAATCCCCCCCCTCCCTTGAATGGAATGGGAGAGAGAGGATTTAGCATCCATCTGCTACATACCGACTATTGGAAGATAAACCGGATCCCAGCGCATCTTTCGCAAAAGTTCACTCATCCTGGCCTCATCCCCTTCATGTTGAAAGCTTGAAAAGACACAGGGCCGGCTCACTCCATGCTCCACAGCAGACATGGCCACAGCCAGAGCCACCTTGACACTGACATCTTTTAAGGTGCCCACAGCTGGATCCAGGCACCCCTCTTCCATTTCTGCTTTAGTAACACAGGACGACACCGCATGGGCAGCAGCAGTAAAAAACTGTGGCAGAACCTTTCTGGCCCCGGAACCCAGAACCCCCAAGCCCACACCCGGGAATACAAAGACATTATTACACTGTCCTACATGATGGGTCTTTCCTTTGTACTCCACCGGATCAAAGGGAGATCCCGTGGCGACAAGGGCCTTGCCATCTGTCCATTTATAGATATCTTCGGGCAGTGCCTCTGCCATGGAGGTTGGATTGGACAGGGGCATAATAACGGGCCGGTCGGTATTGGCGGCCACCGCTTCAACCACTTCTCTGGTAAAGCATCCTCCCTGGCCTGAAGTTCCGATAAGTACCGTGACCCCTGCCATCTTTACGGCCTCATGGAGATCCAGGTTGGCAGGATCGTTAAGCCAGGTAAACTTCTCCTTATCCTTTGCAAATTTGAGCTTATACTCCTCAAGATTCCGATCTGTGGTCACCACACCCTTTGAATCCAGAGTGAAGATGCGGTTTCTGGCCTCTTCTTCACTAAGGCCCGCCGCAACGAGCGCCACCCCAATCTGCTCAGCAACCCCAACGCCACCAGCCCCGGCACCATGTACCATGAAAATCTGATCAGTCAGCTTCTCCAGTTTGATGCGCATTGCGGTCAGTATTCCAGACAGAGTCACGGCCCCGGTCCCCTGAATATCATCATTAAAAGAGATGAGGTCATTCAGATAGTAATCACGGATGGCAAAGGCATTCTGCTTGGAAAAATCCTCCCACTGACACAGGGCATTGGGAAATACATTTCGAAAGGCATGGGCAAAACGTCCTATAAATTCCAGGTATTCATCGCCAACCAACCGACGATGCCGCCAGCCAAGATATTCATTGTCTTCAAGCAGGGCCTGATTATCTGTCCCCACATCAAGGGAAATGGGAAGACAGTGCCATGGAGCTACCCCTGCGCCCTGGGTGTAGAGCATAAGTTTGCCAAGGCAGATGGCAATTCCTCCTGCCCCCTGATCCCCGATCCCCAAAATGCCCTGATTATCAGTCACTACAGCAACCCTGATATCACGGTGTAGATAGCGCCTCAGGATATTCTCAGCCTGATCAATATTCCCCGGATAAAAGTGCAGTCCGTTGGCCTGCCGAAACATGGATGAGTACTGCTGCACCGCAAGGCCCACTGTGGGGGTGTAGATAATGCCCATAAGATTCTCTATATCACTCTTAATGAGGGCATGGGCCAAGGCCACATTCCTATCGAACAGGGAACGTACATAGATAAACTTTTCAATGGGCTGTTCCTTGGAATCCACCTTGATCTTGGAGTTTTCCACCTGGTGCTCAAGGGTACGGATAGCAGGAGGCAGTGCTGCCTCAAGTCCCAGGCGTTTTCGTTCCGCCTCACTGAAGGCAGTGCCTTTATTCACATAACTGATATTATGTATCGCCACGCCACTGGCGTAAACCAGAATCTCACGGGTATTGCCATACTCATCATACTTGAAACTGTATTGATTCTCAGACATTTCCATACTCCCGGGCCGCTGGCCCCCATTGGGAAATTGACTTTTTGCAGCGAATCCTCCATAATGTGCCGCCATGACACACTGGAAAAAAATCCTGCAAAACTCACTGCACAGCCCTTGGCAACTGCAACAGCACTTTGATTTTGATTCTACCGCATTAGAAGCGACTAGTGCAAGCTTTCCCATGCGAATCAACCCTTATTATTTGGGTCTTATTCAATCGGTGGGCGACCCCCTGTGGAAACAGGCCGTACCAGACCCTCTGGAACTTGAAGATCACGTCTGTATTCCAGACCCCCTGGCGGAAGAAAACCTGAGCCCCGTCCCCAACCTCGTCCATAAATATCCAGACAGGGTTCTATTTCTAGTGGCCAGCGAATGTGCCATGTACTGTCGATTTTGCACTAGAAAGCGGAAGGTAGGCACCGAGGAGATGCTCATCACCGAAGATTCTATCTCAGCAGGTCTTGACTATATCGCCCGCCACCCGGAAATCCGAGAAGTCCTGCTTTCAGGTGGCGATCCACTGATGCTCAGTGACGAGAAACTCGATTCACTCCTGAGCCGCCTGCGCAGTATCAGCTCAGTTGAGGTTATCCGCATCGGCACCCGAATGCCCTGTACCCTGCCCATGCGCATCACCCAAGAACTTGCAGAGATGCTCAAAAAACATCATCCACTCTACATCAACACCCACTTCAACCACCCAAGAGAACTCACTGCTGAGGCAGAACAGGCCTGTGCTCTTCTGGCCAATGCTGGAATTCCTCTGGGCTGCCAAACCGTTCTGCTTAAGGGCATCAACGATGAGGCAGAGGTTCTAAAAGAGCTCTTCACAGGCCTACTACGAATACGGGTAAAGCCCTATTATCTGTTCCAGGGAGATCTCACCCTGGGGACCAATCACCTTCGCACCCACAGCAGCAAAGGGGTTCAGATTATGCGCAAGCTTATCGGCACCATCTCCGGCATGGCCGTGCCTACATTTGCACTCGACGCACCTGGCGGCAAGGGTAAAATCCCTCTCACCCCAGACTACATCGTGAACCGCGGGACAGAGCTCTCTTTCTGCAACTACCTTGGGGAGAGCTGCTCCTATCCGGAGAATGGCGATCCCCTGTAGATGAGATGGATTGCTGCCATAAAAAAGCAAAGAAAATTTTGAATCTGAATTTTTTTTCACTCTTCTTGATATTCGGATCAAGAAAAAGATATACTTCTAGAACATTGTCACGAAGCACTTCTCTCCCCCCATACCTAAAAAAGAGGCCCCACAATGAATAAGGAAGAAACCCTGGCGGCGGTACTCAGCTCAGATGATCTCCCAACCCTTCCCACCGTTGCTTCAGAAATCATCACCCTCACAGCACGGGAAGACACCACCCTTGCGGATATTGCCGAACTGGTCTCCAAGGATATTGCCCTGTCTGCCAAGATACTCAAGGTCTCCAACTCCGCTTTTTACAGCTTTGCCCAGCAGATCAGTTCCATCAATCAGGCGGTCTCAATCCTTGGCATTAATGCCGTACGGAGTCTGGTACTCTCCTTCTCGTTTTTGACCATAAAGGGTGGTAAAAAGAAGGTACAGTTTAATTTTGAACAGTTCTGGAAAAACTCCCTTGCGGGTGCCGTTGCCTCAAAACTCATTCTTGAACATGTGAAAGGTGCCGATACCGAGGAAATATTTATCTGCGGACTCCTCCAAAATCTCGGTGAACTCATTCTAGCCATAACTTTTCCCGATGAATATGGAAGGGTTGTGGCAAAGATAAGCGATGAACAGTACGATCCTCTCATGACAGAAAGCGAAGCATTCGGCACCTCACACCCCACAATAGGCTATGAAGTTGCCAAAAACTGGGGATTCCCGGAAGTCCTGCTGCTGCCCATCCTTTACCACCATGAGCCGTCATCATACAAAGGGGACAGTGACAAGATTGCCACCACCTGTAAGGCCTCTTATCTCTCCGATCTCCTGATCTCCATACTCTACTCTGATAAGCCTCAGGAGTTCCACAAACGCTTTAGGAGAGAAGCCAAAAAACTGCTTGGTCTTACTAACGAAGACCTTGAGCACATCCTGAGTGAGGTTCATCTCCAGGTCGATCAGGCAGGTGAATATTTTGGACTCAATATCAAAAACACCAAGCCCATTCAGGAAATTCTCCAGGAGGCCAATATCCGCCTCAGCCTCATCAACCTCGACTTTGAGCAGATGAATAAGGAGCTAATCAAGGCCAAGATGAAACTTGAAAATCTCACCGTGGAACTGAAACAAAAAAATAAGCTCCTGGAGAATCTGGCCAATATCGATGGGCTCACCGAGATCTTCAACCACCGTTATTTCCAGAACAGCCTCGACAATGAAATCAATCGTGCAGTACGCAATGGAACCGAAATCTCCCTGCTCTTAATCGATATCGATCTCTTTAAAAAATTCAACGACAGCTACGGCCATCAGGTCGGGGATTTTATCCTAAAGGAGTTTAGTGCTATCCTCAAAAAAGAACTTCGTAAGTACGACACCTTGTCCAGATACGGAGGAGAAGAGTTCACCGTCATCCTGCCCGACACCTCAAGCAATGAGGCCATAAGTGTTGCCGAAAAGCTACGAGAGGCGGTGGATGATTATGTTTTTAAAGATCTCAAAACTAACTACCATATCACCGCAAGCTTCGGAGTTTCAACGGCACAGCCTGTCACCGATGACACATTCTCCAAGGGAAAACTCATCAAAATGGCGGACGCCGCCCTCTATGAGGCAAAAGAGACTGGTAGAAACAGAGTTTCGCTCTTTTCAGAAAAGAAAAAATGGTATAAATTCTAATCTGTATTATCCTATGACAAAAGTTCATAGGGAACATATGGTTCATCAGAGACAACTTTTCAGTTTACCAGAAAAATCTACCGCTCCGAAAGCACTGACTGACACCAGTCTAGAAAGCTTTTAGGTTTATACCATGACAGAAACAACTTTTAATTATCGTTTCGATTTTCCAGATACCAGTAAGAAGCGATTCCTGATCAAACTTGATCCGGAGACCTATCGCTACAAGCCCTCCAATAATACCCCACCCGATTGGGCCTTATTAGGAGTTGGCCGCTGTGAGTGCTGCAAGCTGGATCTTGCAACCAATGAATACTGTCCCATTTCGGCAAATATTGCCGATCTGGTCTATGCCTTTAAAGATACTGCCTCCCATAAATCCTGTATGGTCTCTTGCATCTCTGCCGCCAGGACCTGTAGTAAGGATACCACCGTCCAGGAGGGCCTAGCCTCCATCATGGGAATTATCATGGCCACCAGCGGTTGTCCCTCCATGGCCATCCTGAAACCCATGGCCTGTTTCCACCTGCCCTTTGCCACCGTTGAGGAATCCATGTACCGCTCAGTATCTGCTTATCTGCTGCGCCAGTACTTCTCCCATGCCAAGGGTGAGAACTGTGATTTTTTTATGCATCGGATCCAGGAACATTACAGTGAGGTACAGATGGTCAATGAAGGGATCCTGAAACGAATCAATATGACCTCTGAAATGGATGCTGACAAGAATGCAATCGTCACTCTGAATGCCCTGGCCCAGATCCTGGTTATGGAAGTGGATGAGGATCTGGATTCTCTAAAACGGCTGTTTGCTTAGAAAACGTCTAACCCAACACAGCACGGACAGGCAGACCAGCATTTTTTCACATCATGGACTCAGGGTCCACATCCAAGGCCATTCTGATATCACCCCTGCTAAGGCCTGCCTGCTGCTCACGAATCTGATTACAAAGGCTGTGCAGTACTGTTGCATCTTTTCCCTTAAGCAATACCTGCCAGCGGTACCTGTCCCGAATCCTGTCTATGGGCGCAG
>CAYWMZ010000090.1:0-7521 GCA_964459485.1 uncultured Desulfocapsa sp.
GTTACAGATCCGAGTTTACCCATATTTTGAGGGGTACGCTGAATAGTTACGTTTAATGTTCCAAAAGCTCTTGTCAGCCAGCGGTCTCGTGCGAGTGACCCGTCCGGGTACATGATGGCTATGGTACCCGCACCCTTCCCCCTTGAAACCTGTTGATCTTTACCTGAAGGGGCTCTCAGGGAACTGCCATAGCTTTCTGCAACAGGCAGTACAAGACAACAATGATGATCTCGCTGGACTGATTATCGAACCTATCCAGGGAGAGGGTGGAGATAATCACTTTCGTCCCCAATTTTTACAAAAACTACGGAGATTCTGTGATCAAGAAGAGATCCTTCTCGTCTTTGATGAGGTGCAGACGGGTATTGGACTCACCGGTAAATTCTGGGCCTTTGAACATTTTCAAGTGGAACCTGACATCCTCTGTTTTGGGAAGAAGACTCAGGTGTGCGGGCTAATGTGTGCCTTTGACCTGCCCGATCAGACGACAAGGGATCAGCTACTGGCTGCGGTGATGGAGAATGGCCTTCTCCTCCTTGGCTGTGGTAGCAGCAGTGTGCGCTTTAGACCTCATTTGAATGTGAGCAGTGATGAAATTCGACAAGGGGGTGCTCATCATCTGCGAGTCGTTAAAGGGAATGGATGCAACCGGAAGATAACACCGTTTTTTGATGAGGGAGGAGCCGTTGTATTGTCTAAACCTAGACCACGCCAAGAAGATTGTGTTCAATGGATTCAGAAAGAAAGCAGCTATCAGCCCTTTTTCTGAAGACGATCAATCAATGACTGGAGTTCCTTGGTTTCTTTCCTATGATCAGCTTTTAGTTTGGTATCATCCAATGCCATGCGAAAATTGTGCCGGGCAAGCTTTAGGCGTCCTTCGTATAAGTTGTACTTCCCTAAAAAGAAGGAAGAATTGCCAGGTTCACCCTCGGCATCTTTGAGCTTACCCAGCTCAAAGTAGACTTTAGAGTAATCGGGCATCCTGGCCTGAAGTTCTTTGAAAAAGCCCTCTGCCTTATCGAGATTTCCAAGTCTACTCCACATGCGTGCCAGTTGAAAAGTGGCCCACATATCATGTCGATCATCATTGTAGGCCTTGGTCAGGAGGGCCAGGGCCCGATCTTTATTGCCCGCCTCCATTTCGACCACACCAAGATCCACAAGGAGAATGGATTTGTCCGGATAAAAATCAATGACCTCTTTAAGGAGTTTTCTGCTGGATTCAAAGTTATTTTCACTGCGATCGAGCTGAGATAATCCGTACTTGAGCATCACCTTCTGAGAATCCTCAAGGGTGGTGGATTGTAGGGAGCTTCCGAGGAAGTTCCTGAGACTCTTACTGTCCTGTACCAGCGACATAATACGATACTTCACACGCAAAAAGGCAAAATCATCTGTGACTTTAAAGGTCTGTCGCCGTTTGCCTTCGTAAGCAATCAACGACTGAACATAATCAAGGCGCTCCTCAGGATAGGGGTGAGTAAGAAGATACTGAGGAACATTGTTGCCCATGGTATAACGACTTATACGCCTCATAACCCGAAGCATCTCTACCTGGCCAATTGGATTCCGTTTCATCTTTTCCATCCAGCCATAGGCCAGCCGGTCGGCCTCTTCCTCATTCTGACGACTAAAGTGGAGATTTGCTGCCTGTCCTGCAGCCAGCGATCCGGTGAGTAAGGCCTGACTCAGAGGGCCTGCACCAAGGGCTAGGCTGGCAATGGCCAATAAGGTGGTGGCAATACCTACCTTAGAACCCTGATCCATTCCCTTTGCGATATGCCGGGACACCACATGACCGATTTCATGGGCCAGCACCGATACCAGTTCATCTTCATGATCCATTTTTTCAATCAGACCGGAATAGAAGAAAACCAGACCTGAGGGGGCTGCAAAGGCATTGAACTGAGAAGAAGCGATTATGTTAAAATGGTAGTCAAAATACTGCACACCCGCAACTTCCAGAACCTCATCACCAAGTTCATTGATATACTGTGCAATATCCGGATCATCTAGCAAAGGGAAGGCAAGTCGGATCTGGTAGAGAAGCTGCTCCCCTATCTTTTTCTCCTCCCCCACGGTAAGGGCTCTGCTGCTGCTGACACAGATGGCCTGCAAGAGACAAAGTATTACAAAGCTACAAAACACCTTTTTAAGAGCTGATACGAACTTCATCTCTCAAGACTCCTTTTTGGGTGGGTATAAAATCTGGTTAAACGGGCCATTCCCTCACGAGTGGAGATGCGAGGGGAGTATGCGAGATCCCTTCTGGCCTTGGCGATGGAAAAGCAGTGCGATTTTGCCAACTGTTCTGCGAGAAACCGGGTCATCTGCGGCTCTCTGTCTTTATTAAAGAGGTGATGCACGGCCTCAAGCAGGGCTCCTCCGGCATAGGCAACACCATAAGGGACACGGCTCTTTATTGCAGGGACATCCATGTCCACGAAGAGTTGATCTATCCATTGCCATAGATTAACCGGCTCTCCCTGGCTGATAAAATAGGCCTGAGCGTTGGCACTCTGGGTGGTTTCCAGGTTTTTTGCGGCAAGGATATGCGCCTCTGCAACATTTTCCACATAGCTGATATCCACCAGATTTTTACAGTCACCAACTTTTTTCAATTTACCCAGGCGTCCTCGTTCGAGTAGCCTTGGAATAAGGTGGGGATCACCCGGCCCCCATATCAGATGGGGCCGGATGGCACAGGTGAGAAGCCCCCTGCCCGATGCCCCC
Organism: uncultured Desulfocapsa sp.; assembly: GCA_964459485.1. Lineage (GTDB taxonomy): Bacteria > Desulfobacterota > Desulfobulbia > Desulfobulbales > Desulfocapsaceae > Desulfocapsa. Next base: position 2,737 of record CAYWMZ010000090.1, read on the forward strand.
TCTTCCAAAACCAGTTGCTCTGCCATGGCCTTTGTTTTTGCGTAGTTACACAGAAAGGTATCGGCATAGGGGAGCTGCTCATCTCCCAGAACGATGTCATCACCATTGAAGACCACTGAAGGTGTTGAAGTATGCACCAGGCGAACAACTCCGTTTGCCCGACAAGCAGCTATGACATTTTCAGTGCCTTGGACATTGACACAGTAATAGTCCTGCCAGCGTCCCCATATTCCAGCAAGGGCTGCCACATGAAATACCGTATCAACTTCTGCAAAATTTTTCTCTAAAAAGGCGGCATCACAGATATCACCCTGCAATATTATGGCGCCTATCTTTTGGAGTTCCGGATACGGATTTCGCCCCACGACAAGACACTCCACCCCAAGGGACAGGAGTTGCCTCACAATATGGCTGCCCACAAAACCTCCACCTCCTGTGACCAGAGCCCTTTTCATAGCAGTCCCTCAAGTTGGGACGCAGCCCACACGCTGAGCTTCTCGCGGAATATTTTCGCGTTATGTCGTATGTCTACTGGGAATTCCTCATGGATCAGGTAATGTTTGATATCTTTGGTGAGAGGGTCAGCCATTGCTGTTGTTCTGGCCTGATCCAGGAGTTGCTTATGACCAACAACACAGTTTTTTTCAGGTTCGAGTATAATCACCGCTACTCGTTTTCCAGCCGGGCTATCTACTCCAACCAGCGCCGAGCGATATATATCGGGGTCTCTATTGAAAAGGGCCTCGCAGGGGATGGTGAACAAAGTTTTGGGCTTATTGGCCACAGTTATAAGCACCCGATGCCCCCGTCTCCCACAAAACCAGAGCCTTTCACTCTCATCAAGATAGCCAACATCACCCATTCGGTGCCAAAAGGTCTCACCATCTTTTATTTTTGCCAAGCTGTTTTCAGGGGCATTGTTTTCATAGGCACGGGTGACCACACTACCCCGCACAATGATTTCGCCAATGCAACCGTGATCAAGGAATGCCGATTTGTCCAGCACGGGAATGGCGGCATCGGATATGGGAAGAATGGCAATATCAATTCCGGGGAGGGCACGGCCCACACAGGTGCCCCTACCCTGTTGCGTGAGTTTCCAGGTCTGTTCTGTAATTTCATGGCCCTCAATTGAAACGATGGGTAGACTTTCCGTTGCCCCATAGGGGGTGTGGATTTCGGCTGAGGGTTGCAAAATGGTCTGCATCCTGGCAATGAGTCCACCGGATACAGGGGCCCCGGCCATAAGCACCTTGCGTAGACTTTTGAGCCGAGGGTCCCGAGGCTCGCAGAAGTGCGAAATTACATTCCATATGGCAGGTGATCCAAAAGAGTAGGTCACCCCATACTTCTCAATGGAAGCCACAAAACGGTCAGGGTCAACCCGAGCCGGTCGCGTTGGATCCATGTCCGGGATTATGGCAGCAGCCCCAAGGGCCGTAGAAAACAGGGCAAAGAGTGGAAATGCCGGCTGATCGACATCTCCCTGCCCTATTCCGTAATAGTCCTCAATCAATCGGAGCTGGGCCTGAAAGACGCCATGTTCATAGCGAACTCCTTTGGGGGGGCCGGTGGAGCCGGTGGTGAAGATGATGGCCGCAAGATCACGTTCAGCAACTTCACAAATGGGGAATTTGCCCCGGTCTTTACTCGCCGATTTGGAGATATCAGCCCCAAAGATACCCAGGGATGCACCACAGCAAAAGGAGCACCTAACAGACGCAAAGGGTGCGGGGAAAAACATTTTAAAGAGGTGGGCCTTGGGGATTCCGATAAAGGCGTGGGGGGCCACGCCTTTAATACATTTAAGGAGATTTTTATACCCCATCCCGGGGTCGATCAGGATGACTGGAGCACCAAGCTTAAAGAGGGCAAAGGTGAGGCAGATAAAGTCCGCTGAAGGCTTTACCATGAGCATAACCCGGTGCCCGGCCTGCACTCCTTTTTCCCGGAGCAGATGGGCATATGAATCGGATCGACAACTCAACTGGGCAAAACTCATCTTCTTTCCATTTGCAGCCTCCACCAAACCAGTGCTTTCACCTAACTGGGCGGCACTTTTTTCAAGACTGACCGCAATGTTGCAGCTCACTCCACACTCCTGAAAAAATCTTTGGCCAGTGGGGCAATTTCATCAAAGGAATCCTCAAGGATATAGTGGCCACTTTCGTGAAAATAGTGACTTTGGGCATGGGGAAAGCGACGACACCATTCATCATAGAATTCTTTGTTAAAACAGAAGTCTTTGCCTCCCCAGCAGATCAGCATAGGGAGTTTGCGTTTTTGTAGAACTTCAAAACCACGTTCAACAGACTTCAGGGTCTTATAGGATGGGTGCCGGGGGCTCAAAGGGATATCACGCACAAACGCAGCTACAGCCACCCGATTTCGCCAGGAATCGTAGGGGGCAAGATAGGAACCAGCCACCTCCTTTGACATTTTTTTAGTGGTGGCCATGAAAATGGCAGGCCCTGCAAAACCGTTACAGGCCCGCACCAAAAATTCTCCAAGCAAGGGCCAACGACAGACACTGATGCGAAACGGGATTCGCTGGGAACGAAAGGCGGCAGTATTTAGTACCATAAGCCGCTGCAAGGCAGCGTCTTTCCTTATGGCGACCCCCACCCCAATGGCTCCACCCCAGTCATGAACAACCATTGAAAAAGAGCCCACCCCAAGATGGTCAAGAAGGGCCTCAAGATTGCCGATATGGTTTTCAAGACAGTAGTCATAGTCCTGGGGCTTATCGGACAGGCCACAGCCCAAATGATCTATAACAATAACTCGGTGGTAAGCTGCCAGGAGGCTGATTAAGCGTCGATAGTAATAAGACCAGGTGGGATTGCCATGTACCATAACGATCACATCACCTTCCCCCTCATCTATGTAGTGAATACGGTGTTGGCCTCTTATAAAGAAATGTGATTTAAATGAATACTCTGGGTACACGATATTTTTAAATTTGCTAAATTTTAGAGATCTTGGAACTCTTGCAACAGATAAAAACCTAAGGCTCTTTACAGATAGTCCCCAGCCAATTTCCTTGCCCGCAACATGATTTCCTGTATAGTTACACTATATCATTTATTTTTAACGATTCTGCAATCTGGATTTTCCATGCTTCTTGAAATTAATAGATTAAATCTCAGTTTCTATCTCGATACCGGAAAAAAAATCCCTGAACAGAAACAGATCCTGTTTGATGTTTCACTCACCGTTGACAAAGGGGAAACGGTGGCATTGGTTGGCGAGTCCGGTTCCGGAAAATCTGTCACGGCACTTTCCGTACTTCGCCTCCTTGAGGATTCTTCTCATGTAGACACCAGTGGCACTATCCTGTTTGAGGGGGCTGATATTTCAGCCCTCGATCCCAAAGGAATACGAAAGCTACGCGGCAATAGAATTGCTATGATATTTCAGGAACCCATGACTTCCCTGAACCCAGTGTACAGCATTGGCAATCAGTTGATGGAGCCCCTGCGACTCCACCAGGGACTGGATAAAAGTGCCGCCAAACAGGAGGCCATCAGACTTTTAGAACGCACCGGTATTGATGCGGCCTCACAGCGCATGAATACCTTTCCCCATCAACTCTCCGGTGGACAACGACAACGAGTCATGATTGCCATGGCCTTGGCCTGTAAACCCACCCTGCTTATTGCCGATGAACCCACAACAGCACTTGATGTAACAATTCAGGCCCAAATTCTAGAACTAATTAAAGACCTCCAAAACGAATTGGGTATGGCCCTGCTCCTTATCACCCATGATCTGGCCATGGTTCAAAATATCGCAGACAGTGTCCATATCATGAAGGATGGCAGAATTGTTGAGCATGGCAAAACGGCCGCTCTCTTTTCCAAGCCCCATCACGAATACACAAAACATCTTATGGGTTCGGTGCCAGACAAGGGCCCTCTACCCAAAAAGGGTTCTGAAGATATTCTCGAAATCCGGAACCTGAGCTGCGAATTCCGGCTCAAGGCTTCATGGTACGGTCTTTTTGGGAAAAATCAGCACAAGACCTTTAAGGCGGTGGATCGGGCAACTCTTCGTATTAAGCGTGGCACCACCTGTGGCCTGGTAGGGGAGTCGGGCTCAGGGAAGTCAACTCTGGCGTTTGCTATCTTAAAACTCACCGAGAGTTCTGGCGAAATCCTCTTTCGAGGACGTGATCTACAAACACTTGCCAAAAAAGAGATGCGTCCTCTGCGCAGGCATATGCAGATCGTTTTTCAAGACCCCTTTTCATCCCTCTCGCCGCGGTTGACCGTCGGCCAGATTGTTGCCGAAGGGATGAAAGTGCATCGTATAGGACGGAACAATAAGGAACGGGAAGAGCGGGTGCTGGCAAGCCTCTGCGAAGTTGGGCTCGATACTGATGTCATAAATCGCTTTCCCCACGAATTTTCCGGGGGCCAGCGGCAACGCATTGCTATTGCCCGTTCCATTGTGCTTAAACCCGATTTTCTGGTGCTGGATGAACCCACCTCGGCACTTGACATGACCATCCAGAAGCAGATCATCGACCTCTTGAAGGAGTTACAGCAACGCCATAATATAACGTATTTATTTATATCGCACGACCTGCGGGTAGTGCGTAGCATGTCTGATCAGGTGGCAGTTATGCAAGGAGGCCGAATTGTGGAGTCAGGCCTTGCTGCTAAGGTGTTTGAAGCCCCAAAACACCAGTACACCAAACGTCTTTTTGCAGCAGCCCTGGGTGTGGCTCCAGGGCAGAGTTGAAACTACATTTTCTGGAGTAGGCCAAGCAACTGTTCCAAC
>CAYWMZ010000091.1:0-7516 GCA_964459485.1 uncultured Desulfocapsa sp.
GGCAGAAGAGGAAGTTGAAGGTGGTTTCGACCGCGATGTTGATGCGTTCCGTAAACGTCACGCAGCCTAATTAAATTACTCGAGTAGAGTGTTTCACTCGACTATATATTCTAGGAGGATATAGATATGGGTTATGATCCCAAAAATCCCATGGCGGACCGGATTACAGACATTGGTCCCCCACATTATTCAAAGTTCCATCCCCCAGTTATTGCCAAGAACAAAGGCACATGGCTGTATCATGAGATCACCCAGCCAGGTGTTCTCATGCATAAAGCTGAGAACGGCGACGAGTGCTGGACCGTTCGTGTTGGTGCTGCTCGTCTGATCTCCATCGAGCTTATCCGCGAGATGTGTGATGTTGCTGATGCTCACTGCGACGGTTTCCTGCGTTTCACCACAAGAAACAACGTAGAGTTCATGTGTGACTCCAAAGACAAAGTTCAGCCTCTGCTGGATGACCTTGCTGGTCGCGGAAACCGTTTCCCCGTAGGTGGAACCGGAGCCGGTGTAACCAACATCGTTCATACTCAGGGTTGGGTACATTGCCATACTCCTGCTACTGATGCCTCTGGTGTTGTTAAGGCAGTTATGGATGAGCTCTTTGACTACTTTGTAACCATGAAGCTTCCAGCACAGGTTCGTATTGCACTTGCCTGTTGTCTCAACATGTGTGGAGCTGTACATGCTTCCGATATCGCCATCCTTGGTGTCCATCGTAAGCCACCCATGATCGATCACAGCCGTATCACCGGTGTTTGTGAGCTTCCGCTCGCCATTTCAGCTTGTCCTCTGGGAGCTGTTAAGCCCGCTAAGGCCACTGTAGACGGTAAAGAGATCAAGACTGTAAAGGTAAATAACGATCGTTGTATGTTCTGTGGTAACTGTTACACCATGTGTCCGGCTATGCCTCTTGCTGATCCTGATGGTGACGGAATTGCAATCCTGGTTGGTGGTAAGGTTTCCAACTCCAGATCTACACCAAAATTCTCCAAACTGGTTATTCCCTTCCTCCCCAACACTCCGCCACGCTGGCCTGAGACCGTTGATGCAGTGAAGAATATCTTGGAGACCTATGCTGGAGATGCCAAGAAATACGAGCGTATTGGTGAGTGGGCCGAGCGTATCGGTTGGGAGAAGTTCTTTGAAAAATGTAACATTCCCTTCACCATCAAGTCCGTCGATGATTATCGTCTGGCTTATGATACTTGGCGTACAACTACTCAGTTTAAGTACACCAATGCCATCAAGTAAATAACCTTAGAGTTGCGGTGGCGGACTATAGTTCACCACCGTACTCTTTTTTTACTTTTTCGGACAACACACTATATCTAAGGAGTATGTGTTATGCCACTTACTGAAGACGAGATCAAAGCTGCGATGATTGAGAAGGCCAAAAAGGCTCCCAAACCTCAGCTGTATATCAAAGACTTCTACAAATGCGATCCTGATACCAAGCCTCGCGTTATGAAGAATATTGCAAATGTATTGGTACGGGAGGGAGAGCTGATGTTCTGGTCCTCCGGATCCACCACCATGTATGCGCGTCCTGATCGTATCAAAAATGAGGAGAGTGATGAGGGTGTAAACTAAACCCTTATTGAACTCAAATATTTTGAGGAAAGGTACCTTGCTCTTTTTTGAGCTGGGTACCTTTTTTTTTGTCTATGAAAAATCCACTTATTCTTAGTAAAACGCATTCCACAAATGATGATGCATATGAAAAGGCCTTGAAGGGTGCGGAGCATGGCTTCGGGCTTATTGCAAGGTCTCAGGATGCTGGCAAGGGCCGACTGGGGAAACAGTGGTATTCGCCTCCAAACACTGGGCTCTACTGTTCAATTGTGTTACGTCCAAGACTTGCATTTAGCGAATTTTCAAAACTCACCTTAATGGCTGGGTTGGCCCTGTGTAAAACGGTGGAAGGAATTCTGCCGCAACTCTCGTTTGGGCTCAAGTGGCCAAATGATCTTCACTGTAAGGGGCTGAAATGTGGAGGTATTCTGGTTGAATCGTCCACTCCTGGATCTATTATAGACAATGGTTTTGTAGTGGTTGGTCTGGGCTTGAATGTAAACTCGACCCTGGATGCCTTTCCCGCTGAATTACAGAATCGGGTCACATCACTTCAGATATTGACTGGGGACTACTATGATATAGAGGAACTCTACCATAGGTTTCACGGGACTCTTCTGGAATTGCTGGCTCTACAGGAGCGGCAGGGATTTGCCCCAATTCTTAAAGAATGGTGTAAGAGGGACGTGCTGCTCGGAAAGGAGATGCAGTGGCTTGGCAAGGACAAAAAGATACTCACAGCCACGGCTTTGGGGCTTGATAAGGATGGTCAACTCTTGGCAAGAGCACGAGATGGTCGAGTATATGAAATACTTTCTGGAGATGTCGGTCTGGCGGAATAAAGGCAAATGAACAGGAGAAAGAAAGAGGGGCCGCAGAAAAGAGTACAACTTGCAATGGATGCACCTCTCTTCTGCGGATCGTTTACCTGGAAGTTCTAGTAACGGTAGTACTCTGGCTTATAAGGGCCTTCGATGGGGACACCTATATAGTCGGCCTGTTTTTTACTGAGTTCAGTGAGATGAACGCCAATCTTAGCAAGATGCAGACGGGCGACCTTTTCATCAAGGTGTTTGGGCAGGAAGTATACCATGTTGTCATACTTTTCAGAATTTTGCCACAGCTCGATCTGGGCCAATACCTGGTTGGTAAATGAGTTACTCATTACAAAGCTTGGGTGGCCCGTGGCGCAACCAAGATTTACCAGACGACCTTCAGCAAGGACAATGATTTTTTTACCGTCGGGGAATACAACGTGGTCAACCTGGGGTTTAATATTCTCCCAGGGAAGGTCTTTGATTCCGGCGATATCGATCTCTGAGTCAAAGTGACCGATATTGCAGACGATGGCCTCATTGGGCATCTGTTCCATATGAGCCCGGGTGATGACGTTGAGGTTTCCGGTGCAGGTTACATAAATGTCACCTTTTGCGGCGATCTCATCCATGGTCACTACCTGATATCCTTCCATGGCGGCCTGAAGGGCACAGATTGGGTCAACCTCCGTCACATAGACGGTGGCTCCCATGCCGCGTAAGGCCTGGGCACAGCCCTTGCCGACATCTCCGTAACCAACAACAACAGCCTTTTTACCGGCAATCATCACATCGGTAGCTCGCTTGATGCCATCCAGCAACGATTCCCGGCAACCGTAGAGGTTGTCAAATTTGGATTTTGTAACAGAATCGTTGACGTTAAAGTCTGGGCACATCAGTTTGTTGTCACGGGCCATCTCGTTGAGACGGTGCACACCGGTGGTGGTCTCTTCGGAGATACCTTTGATGGCCTTCATGTCGTCCTTGTACTTATCATGCATGATAAGGGTAAGATCTCCACCATCATCAAGTATCATATTGGGGCGCCAACCATCAGGGCCGAATATCGTCTGATCGATGCACCACCAGAACTCCTCTTCATTCTCACCCTTCCAGGCAAAGGTTGGAATACCAGCCTCTGCCATGGCGGCAGCAGCGTGGTCCTGAGTTGAAAATATATTACAGGAGGACCAGCGAATCTCGGCTCCAAGGTCAATCAGAGTCTCCATCAGCACAGCAGTCTGAATGGTCATATGGAGACATCCTGCAATACGGGCACCCTTTAAAGGTTGTGCGTCATGGTATTCAGCGCGCAGAGCCATAAGGCCTGGCATTTCGATCTCGGCGATCTTTATTTCTTCACGTCCCCATTTGGCAAGGGACATATCGGCTACTTTATAATCACTCATAAGAGGTATTTCCTTTTTGGATGGATTGAATTGCTATGAATTAGTGTGCTCAAAATTTTAGATTCCGGCATCACTTTTCAGGATTTCTGCCTTGTCTGTACGCTCCCAGGTGAAATCATCACGTTCCCGACCGAAATGGCCATAGGCTGCTGTGGATTGATAGATGGGGCGCAGCAGGTTGAGCTGTTGAACTATGGCTTTAGGGCGGAGGTCAAAGTTACGTCCGATAAGGGCAATAATTGCATCGTCATCAATTTTACCAGTACCAAAGCTGTTGATATTAATGGACACAGGTTGAGAGATGCCAATGGCGTAGGCGATCTGGACTTCGAGCTCAGACGCTATGCCTGCAGCCACAATATTTTTGGCAACATATCGACCCATATAAGCGGAGGATCTATCAACCTTGGATGGATCTTTACCAGAAAATGCGCCTCCACCATCGGAGCCTTTACCGCCATAGGTGTCAACGATAATTTTTCTTCCGGTAAGTCCGCAATCTCCAACAGGACCACCAATGACGAAGCGACCGGTGGGATTAATAAAGAATTTGGTTTTGGCATCAACCATGTCGACGGGAAGGGTAGGTTTGATGATAAGTTCCATTACACCTTCTTCAAGATCTTTATGGTTCACTGATGGATCATGTTGAGTGGAAAGCACTACAGCTTCGATACGTTTTGGCTTGTTGTTCTCGTATTCAATGGTAACCTGACTTTTAGCATCTGGACGGAGCCAGGTGAGCTCGCCTGCCTTGCGTACATCGGCCTGACATTTTACGAGGCGATGGGAATAGGTGATGGGCATGGGCATAAGAACCCGGGTCTCATCACAGGCATAGCCAAACATAAGTCCCTGATCACCGGCACCCTGATCAAGATCCATACCGCTCCCCTCGTCAACCCCCATGGCGATATCGGTGGACTGTTTATCGATGGAGGTGAGTACGGCGCAGGACTGGTAGTCAAATCCCATGTCAGAGGAGTTATAACCGATGGATTTGATAGTCTGCCGAACCACTTCAGGCATATCGACCCAGGCACTGGTGGTAATTTCGCCAGCGATAATGGCCATTCCTGTGGTAACCATGGTCTCACAGGCAACACGTCCGGCAGGATCCTGGGTCAAGATTGAGTCAAGGATGGCATCTGATATCTGATCTGCTACTTTGTCTGGATGTCCCTCTGAAACGGACTCAGAGGTAAACATATGATTTGACATAAAAAATCTCCACTATGATTTATTTTTCGGCCCTTGAAAGGGGCGGACTTCAGAGCCATTGATTTCAGTTTGAAATTTCGGTAAAATAACTTTGCAATATGACGCTCAAATGCTGTGTTGTCAAGAATAAAGAGAGTTGTTTTGGTGCAAATATTTGGATTTGCAGATTGCCGTTTTTGATGGAATGCTTACTTTAGAAAAACATCACGATTCTGGTGAATTATAAAATGAAAGTAGCTAACGTATTGGGAGAGTAAAACACGTGTCCATAGAAGAAGCCAAAGATGTCTTAGCCATTGAGGAACAGGGGCTTGCTGCTGTACGGGAACGTATCGGTGAAGAATTCAACTTGGCCCTTGAGACTATCCTTGCCTGCCCAAGTCGTATTGTACTGACAGGAATTGGGAAATCCGGAATTATTGGGCAGAAGATTTCGGCGACACTCAATTCTACAGGGAGCCCGTCATTCTTCCTCCATCCGGTTGAGGCCATGCATGGAGATCTTGGTATGGTTGTAGCAACAGATGTGATCATAGCAATCTCATATTCGGGTGAGACCACAGAACTTAACGGACTGTTGGTAAGTCTCAAAAAAAGAGGTAATACCATTATTGCCATGACCGGTGGCAAGAGGTCTGCATTATCACGGGCAAGTGACATCGTGCTGGATATTAAAGTTCCCATGGAGGCCTGCCCTTTAGGGCTTGCTCCCACTGCAAGTACCACTGCAACCCTTGCCATGGGAGATGCCTTGGCCGTTGTCCTTTTGCGACGGAAGCAGTTTCAGGCTGCGGACTTTCGGGAGAATCATCCCGGAGGTAGTCTTGGGGAGAGGTTAAAGGTGAATGTTAGCGAAGTTATGCTAGTTGGTGATGAAGTGCCCAGTGTCCAAAGTGGTATAAAGGTCTCTCAGGCGGTCGTTGTCTTAAATAAAGGTAATATAGGTGCCGTCCTGATCGTGGACGCAGGTGCAAAAGTCCTGGGAATTATAACTGATGGTGATGTTCGCCGGGCCGTTGCTGAAGCAGTGGATCTTAACAGTACTGAAGTGACGCAATTTATGACACCAGGACCTGTCAGTATTCCTGAGACTATGCAGGCAGTGGATGCTTTGAGTATCATGCAGCAGTACGAAATAACGATCTTGCCCATTGTGGGTGGCGATGATGAGCTGGTAGGAATCCTCCACCTTCATGATTTATTGGGGAAGGGAGAATTTCGCTTTTTGGTATAAGAGTATGAGGAGATGATATGTGTCAAATGAGTGTTATTAAACGTACAGGTGATGAAGAAGAGCTGGTGATGGAGTCTGTGACCATGCTGGAGGTTAAAGGGACTGGGGTTGAGGTCAGCACCTTCTTTGAGGAACCCAAATTTGTGCCTGATGCCCGTGTGAGCCGGATTGATTTTCTTGGTGGCAAGGTATTTTTGGAACAGAATTCAAAAGGATAACAGGAGAGAATAGAAATGGAAGAATTGGAAAAATTACAGGTCTTACTCCCGCACTGGATAGAACATAATAAGGGCCATGCCGCTGAATGTTTAAAATGGGCCGAGGCGGCAGGTGTGGGAGAGGTGCAGAAAAACCTCAGGGCAGCTTTCGAAGCCATGGAGGGTGTAAACTCATACTTGGAAAAGGCGTTGACCTCCGCAGGGGGGGGGATTGCAACAGAGCATGCACACCATCATCACCATCATTAGGAAATGATATACTTGGAGGGGGAGAATGTTGCCACGCATGGCTTGACAGTGGGCACAATGGCAAAACACCACAATATTGTGGTTACTCTCCTCCAGTGTAAAAACTCCAGCTTTTACTGGAGGGCGTGTAGAGATAATCCATCTGTAGGCGTAGAGGTCGGCCACTGGCCGTCTCTGTGCATTGCATTCTGAAGAGGATGCTGCTGCCGATATCTTTGATATACTCAACCGCAGGATCACTCAGGATAGAAAGGCTTGCGGCAGGATAGTGTTTTAGAAATAACTTCTTAAAGTTACTCGTAAGGTAGCTGCTCTGTTCTCTGAGTAGCATCTGCTTTTTGGCATCTGCTATTCGTGTTGCCACCTCCTTAAGGATGGCTTTGAATTCTTTCTGGTCAGTAAAGGGGCTCTCGCTGATAGCCTTGTTGATGGCCTCTAATTTCCCTATAACTGCGGAGTAGTCGTTGGTTTTTAGGTATTTTGCGACATCTTGTTTGTTCTTGATAATTGCGGCATAGAGCATAATGCGGGAAAGTTTGGTGCGGCTTTCCACGGTGTTAATGCGGCTTAAAATTTTGGAGTTTTCTTCCAAAAGGAGAATGGCCTTTTCGTACTGGGCGATGACCTCGTCCCAGTCAGAGGCAGCAAAAGCATCTTTGCCCTTTTCAATGCTCATGTAAATCTTGGTCTTTGCAATGTTTTCATGGAGACTGGCTATGGTATCCGACTCAGACAGCCCAAGCTTCTCCACGAGACTTAGAGCTTTCTTGTAACTCTCTAGTGCTGTGTTCCATT
>CAYWMZ010000092.1:0-7513 GCA_964459485.1 uncultured Desulfocapsa sp.
GCCAACATCGGAACCAGGGAGAGGAGGATAGTATAGGTCAGGGCACTTGCCCGAATGTTTAAGGCATTGTTGCCAAATTCCTTAGAGGTGATAAGAATGATACGAACCAGGCTATGGATCTTCTGGTACAGGATAGGCCCTGACGAGAGAGGCGTGTTGGCCCAGTTCAGGAGTCGGGTGTAGAGCGAGGGGGGGGCTGTATCTTGGGAGGTCATGGAGGGCCTGCTTGGATAAGTTGATTTGTGTGTTTTGCTATATGTCCTTTGAATATAACCACTTTTCAAGAAGATTGAAAACGATATCTCTCTTGATGGGTTTGGTTATATAATCATTCATTCCCGCATCAAGACAGAGTTCCCGGTCGCCTTTCATGGCATTTGCGGTCATGGCCAGGATGGGGATTTTGTCGAATCCCAGTTTGCGGATCTGCCTTGTGGCTTCGTAGCCGTCCATCTCGGGCATCTGCACATCCATAAGGATGGTGTCAAAGCTTTCCGGATTTGCACTGAACATCTCCACTGCAATCTTCCCGTTGGCAGCGACCTCCACATTATATCCGGCCTTGGTCAGTATCATATTGGCAAGTTTCTGGTTCACCAGGTTGTCTTCCACCAGGAGGATACGAATGGACTGTTTGATCTCCTCCCGCACCGAATATTGGGTAACAAGAGACTTTTTGGAACCGATATCTTTCTCTTCCCCCCCGGTTCCCAGGGTCCTTGAGAGGGTTCGCAGCAGGATGGAGCGCCTGGCAGGTTTATTGAGAAAGGCGGTAAACCCGGCGTCCTTACATTTTTTAGCGATTTTCTCTGTGGAAGAGGTGTAGGCCAGAAAGGGGATATCCCGGCTCTTGAGATTGGAGGATCGGATCAATTTGGCCACTTCAAACCCTGAAATCACAGGCATCTGGAGATCAATTATAGCCAGATCAAAGGGAGCCCCGGCATCTTCTGCCGCTTTCAGGGTGGCCAGGGCCGTGGTCTCATCCTGGATGGCAGTTGATTTGATACCTGCCTTATTGAGGAGATGCTGGAGGATATCGTTGTTGGCTTCGTTGTCGTCAATGATAAGCATCCTGGTACCCTTAAGGTCAAGCTGTTGTATGGTCTTGGCCAGGGAAACGGATGACTTGAGCATGGTGGTGGTGAAGTGGAAGGTGGATCCCGCTCCCTGAACACCCTCCACCCAGACCCTCCCGTCCATAAGGCCTGCGATTTTACGGCATATGGAGAGGCCAAGGCCGGTACCGCCATATTTCCTGGTGGTACTGCCATCTTCTTGTTTAAAGGCCTCAAAGATGGATTCGTATTTGGAGGGATCTATTCCGATTCCAGTATCCCGGATCAGACAGTGGAGGGTAATTAATTTGTCGTCCTCCTTATCCACATTGATGGCAAGCTCAAGCTCGCCCTTTTCTGTGAATTTGGCGGAATTTCCTAGAAGATTGATCAGCACTTGACGAAACCGTCCCGGATCTCCGCAGACGTTGGCGGGCAGATTGTCATCTATACGGCACAGCACTTCTATGGGTTTTCCAGCGACCCGGGGACGCACCAGCTCACACACATCATGGGCGGTGATCTCGGGGTCAAAGTCAATCTGTTCCAGGTCCATCTGGCCCGCTTCCACCTTGGAGAAGTCAAGAATGTCATTGATCAATCCCAACAGTGCCTCACCACTACGTCGGATGGTTTCGGCACTGTCCCGTTGCTCTTCATCAAGCTGGGTGGAAAGGAGCATTTCGGTAAATCCGATGACCCCGTTCATGGGAGTTCTGATCTCATGGCTCATGGCGGCCAAAAACTGACTTTTGGCAACGGAGGCGGCTTCTGCGGCTTGCGTTGCCTTGCGTAACTCTTTGGTCTGTATCTCAATTTCTGTTTGAAGGGTCTTGGAATAGTTTTCCTGCTGCTCCTGAATAATACGGTAGTTGCGTTCGTTGTCTTCCAGGGTGTCCTGGTATTTCTCCTCAAGGACCGAGAATTTACGATCAAACTGTTTCTTTTGGATTTTGAGTTTTTTTAGCGCCCGGTTTGTTTCCTGCTGGCTGTCAAAGAGTTTGCAACAGAGGCCGATGGCTTCAGGATAAGGGGGGCATAGAGTGTCATTTCGGGGGCTCACATAGAGTGTGGCGTCGATCTTAGGCAAGGCGACGGCCAACCAGTTGCCATCGTTACTGGAGACAAGTGCGCAGCTTCTGGTCTCTTTCTTGAGTGCTTCCTGGAGTTGCAGGATGACAAGTTCTCCAGGGGCTGCGGTGTCTCCCAGGCTGTGCTGTTGCTTCCTTTTATCAATACAGAGAACCGAAAACTGAGGCACTGAAGTGGAGATCAGGAGCAGCAGTTCGTTAATTTCCTGCTGGTAGGATGTGACACTGTCAAAAATCGAAAAATTTTCAGCCATGGCGTTTTCCTAGTCTCCATAAAGGTCCTGAGCATTACGCATTTCTTCGGGAAGATCCTCTATCAAAACCTTGTATTCATCCATATTTTCCTGCATATGGGTCACAAGGTGGGCAGGGAGATCCGGGGCGAGATCCACCAGGGCCGTGTAGCCCAGCTGACCGGTAATGTATTCAGCGATTTGAAGAATGCCGGTGAGACTTTCCGGTGGGTAATCACCGCTTTCAAGGTGGTGGTCGCGGATGGCCTCCTGTATCGTTTCCGGCATGTCCCAGTCGATGGTGAGCAGGTAGCCAATCTCACAGTGGTCTGTCCCCAAGTGCTCTCTCTCAAGCTCTGTGAGCGTGCGCCCTTCTGCACTGGCGTCACAAGCGGCATAAAAATTCTTGGGATCCACCTGTGATTCTATGATGAGTCCAAAGTCATGTAAGATTCCGCAGAGGTAGGCATCGTCCCCATTTGAACCAAAAATCCTTTCGGCGATCATCTTGGCACAGATAGAGACGGCGGCACAGTGCAGCCAGAGTTTTTTTCTGGAAAATGCCTGAGAGCCGCCATGTTCTTTGAAAATATTTTTCAGGGCATCGGTGACTGCAAGATTATGGAGGTTTTTCATACCCAGATAAGCCACAGCACGGCCAATGGAATCCACCCGCTGGGCCAACCCGTAAAAGGGTGAATTCACCAGTCGCAACAGACGCACCACCAAAACAGGGTCCATTTTGATAACTTCCTCAAAATCCTTCATGGTGGAATTGTCGTCGGCGATGAGCCGGGACAGATTAGTGACCACATGGGGAAGCGTTTTGGTGTCTTTAAACTTTCTGATGAACTTTTTTGCCTTGGACATACGGTACCCGCTAAGTGTGCTCTAATCAGCCATGATTTCCTTTTTGGTGATCGCCTCAGACTTGACTCGATCCAGTAACTCAGACAGCACCGGTTTAATATTCTCACGAATATCACCGGCAACGATCAGAAAGAGGAGGTCGTCTCCTGGCTGAAAACGACCAGTCTTGGCCTCGGCCACGATATCGTATATCCCATCACGCTTGAGGAAATCCTGACGTATGGCCTCAATTTTGGCAAGATCAGGAGTGACTTCCAGGGCCACCACTTCCTTTTTATTATTCCGCGACCAGCTACGGACGGTACCGTTGTGGATAAGGATCATACCAACCCCATCCTGGAATCCCGGCTGTTGTTTCATTTCGGCAATGCGTTTAGAGATGTCCATCTGTCGCTCCTGGCTAGGGTTTAAGAGGTGTTCTAATGTTGACGGTTGCCTTCAAATAGCCTTGACGATGGGGATTGTCAAGCGTTGTCTGGAACGGAGTCGGCTGAAGTCCAGGTTGATATTGTATTTTTTTAACAGCCACAGGGGGAGGTCGAATCGGTCTCTGCATATCTCCCAGATCGTATCACCCTTCTGAACCATATATGAACTGATCCCCACAATTTTATAGGCGTTAAAGAAATCTTCCTCAGTTTTGAGATGAAAGTCAAATCGTTTTTCCTCAAACTGTTTGGCGCTCCTGTTTTTAAGACTTACCGTAATGGTCTTGTCCGGATGAAGGATATGGCCGGGTTTGAAGTTGTTGAGTGTGCGCAGACTGTCTGCTGAGACCTTGAGCCATGAGGCCAGAATCTCAAGAGATTCATCGGCTTGTATGACTATAGTTCCCTTGGTGTTGCTGCTGTTTTGGTTAAGACTTGTGACAGCTAGTTCTCCTAAAACCACACTCCTGGCTTTCTGGATGTTCTTCCAGTTTGGCTTGCGTTTTTTGTTGTCAGCAAGCTCGGGCAGAGCAGAGGAGCTAGCTGTTGTTGTGGTGCCCCTTGCGGAAGAAGTCTTACTTTTGGCCTTTCGGCGAGGGAAGACGCTGTTTGAAGGGAATGCCTTTTCAGGGATGCGCAGGTTCTGTCCAATAAAGATGGTGGCGTTTTTGTTGAGGTTATTGGCGCGGCGCAGGGATTTAAGGCTGATCCTATGCCTTCTTGCTATTTTCCCGGCACTATCACCGGCCCGAACACGGTAAAATCTTGTGGGTTTCTGTTTGTTGTGATAGAGCCGGGAGGGGATCTTGGCAAGCAGTTCCCTGTTCCGGGTGGAGTGCGGCAGGCGAACGGTATAGCCTTTAGGGATGTATTTTTTTCCCTGAAGGACTGAAGATCTCAAGGCCGGGTTATACTGATGCAAGGTCTTAATTGAGAGAGAAAAGAAGTTACATAGATCAGTGGCAGCAAGGTAGAATGGAAGGCGAAACTTCTCCACCCGCTTAGGTTTGTCCCTGCGTATCCCAGGATCCCTTTCCAGCTTTTTGGCAATACGCAGGGCTGCCAGGAACTCCGAATAAAAATTTCGTGCTGCAAATTTAAAATAACCCTTATTGTAGTTGCTGAAGATCTTTTCATAATTCAAGTGGGACTTTTTGGCGCGTAGCATACCGGCGGGGCCATAATTATAAGCGGTGAGGGCCAGGGGCCAGGATCCCAGGAGTCTGTAGTTGTTTTTAAGGAATTTGGCAGCAGCCAGGCTTGCCACAAGAGGGTCTTGCCGTTCGTCCACAACGTAATTAATGTTGAGGTATTGTTTCCCGGTGCTGCGAGTGAATTGCCAAATACCAGAGGCCCCGAATTTGGAGTAGGCCTTGAGGTTAAAAGAGGATTCGACATGGGGCAGGTAGGCTAGTTCCCGGGGAAGGCCCTGGGCTGCAAAGATTTTTTTTACCTCAGCCATATAGGCCCCGGATCGGATCACTCCTTCAAGAAAACGATCTTTTTGGCCAATCTGTACTCTGACGGACTTGGAGGCCTTTTTGAGATCCTTGCGACTGGCATTTTTGAAGAGAGCGGCGACACGTTTTTCCTCGCTGGTCTTGGGCTTGATTCCTCTGGCAAGCTTCTTTAATATCCTTGAGTATTTCTTTTTAATTCCCTTATATATTGGTCTGTTGATTCTTGCTGCCCCGGGAAGTCGGTGGCTGAAGATGGGAAGTACCTCATAGATTATGCTCAGGTCATTTGAGTCGTGGACTATGGCCTGGCTGGTGCTGTAGCGACTGTAAATGTTTTCCCAGAAACGGACATTGTTATCTATCACTGGATGGCGGGGGAATGGGTTGGCTGCCTGTAAGGGGGCTGCCGGGAGCAGGAACAGGGAGAAGAGACAGAGCAGGGCAGCGACACAGGGGTATGCCATGAGGCATTTGGGCATGGGAGAGGAGGTTCTAATGGCTCTGGTTCCGTGCATTGGGATGGCGTGTCTGTTTCCTACGCAAATATTGGGCTTGAAAAGAAATCAGTAACGAATACTCTAGACTTTTACTGTCACCTGAAAGTGATTAGGACACAGGGGTGTTAAGGCTTTCTACTCAAACAGCACCCTTCCGGAGAATGGCTTAGAAAGGATGAATGATAGACATTGATAAGGTTCCTATCCCTATTAAATCATAAGGAGTAGTTGATGTATACACCAATCTTGGCAAGTTTGGGATTTATTCTCTCAAAGGACGGTGAACGTGTTCTCCTGATCCATCGCAATAAACGTCCTGGCGATCAGCATCTCGGGAAATACAACGGGCTTGGGGGGAAGATGGAGTCGGATGAGGATGCCCTGGCCTGCCTTAAACGTGAGATCATGGAAGAAGCCGGTATAGAGTGCCTGCGCACGGAGCTGAGGGGGACCGTGAATTGGCCCGGTTTTGGCGCTGCTGGAGAACATTGGTTCGGGTTTATTTTCCTGGTACGGGAGTACCTTGGCGAGCCGTTTACTTCTAACGAAGAGGGTGATCTCCACTGGAAGAGCATCGCCGAACTCCAAAGTCTGCCAATGTGGGAGGGAGATAGGTATTTTCTGCCTCTGGTCTTTGACGAAAACCCCAATCCCTTCCATGGCTTTATGGAGTATAAGAATGGCTCTCCCCTGGGATGGAGTTATTCCCGTGGCTAGATCCCTTGCAAAAATGGTAATCATGGGTATAGTTGCAGGAGCTGGTTAGGGGAGAATGTTCACTCAAGACCCTTATTCTTTTGAAGAAAGTGAGTTTTGGAATTGAGGTGGATGTGGTTTTCTGTCTGGGGTTTGGCGGCGACTGGTGACTGAGCTGTAATAAAGCCGCATCCGACAGTATAATTGGCTGAATATACAGAAGTTTATAGGTCTATGTGTTGAGGTTGAGAACCCTTCTTACAATTGGATCTTTCTATAAACCATATGGGAGTAGGTTATGAATGAAGAAAACGAATTGGCACGTCTTGAGGGCTTTGTCTCCACTCTGCTTGAGAAGTTTAATGCCCTACAGGTCGAAAATAAGGATTTAAGCGAACGTCTGCTGGCACGAGAAGAGACTATTGAAGTGCTCCAAGACGATCTGGCCTCCATGAAAGACGAACGAGGGGATATCTCTTCTAGAGTCACAAGTCTCATCGGGAAGATTGAGGAGTGGGAGTTGGTCAATGATGCCGGAATTAGTAGCGAGGGCGACACTGAGAAGTCATCCGAGTCCGGGGTGCAGGGAAGTCTTTTTACGGTGGAGGCCCAGGGCTAGTCTACAGCCTATTTCCTGAATATACTCAGTTCCAGGCTCTGTAGCACTGTATAGCAGAGGCTTTGTGATCTTTTCTTAAAGCTAGGAGGAAAACCCTTGGAACGACTTGTTCGTTTTGAACTCATAGGGCATGAATTTGCCTTCTACACAGGTGCCCCTGAAGATGAGGTAGCGGAAATCATAGAACTTGTTACGGATCTGATCCGGGAGAACAGTTCACCTGGGGCTTCGGGGAGTATCCCGGTTGGAAAGGTTGCCGTTTTGGCCAGTCTCAATATCGCATCACGATATGTTGAGTTGAAACGTGATTTTAAAGAGTACAAGATGGATACTGAGTTACGATTGACCCGTTTAGGAGAGGAGATTGCAGGACAACTTGAGGATGGGGATTCCCTTGAAGAGGCGTGACTCCTTTAAGGGGATGGTGCTTGTCAAAAGTGTGCAGCAGGGATTTTCCCCCGGCATAGCAAAATAGTTTCTGATTACCATTGAAACTCAGCTTTGCTAAACCGGAGCTATTCCGTGTCCATTAATATGGGACGCCATAAACCCATCCGTGGG
>CAYWMZ010000093.1:0-7502 GCA_964459485.1 uncultured Desulfocapsa sp.
CCCTGCCCATCAAAACAAGAAATTTCAAGGTTACTGACAATCTGGACATGGGGTTTCATGGTCTTATAGAGATGGAGAGCAAGAGCTACAGCACCACCGATAAGGATACCATTTACAATATGAGGGGCAAACAGTAGAGAAGCGGAAAAGGTTATCCAAGCACTGATACCATCAAACTTATCCACCTTCATGGCGTGTGTCATTGCCTTGAAATCAATAAGACCGGCAACAGCCAGAATAATAATGGCAGCCAAAACCGACTGGGGCAGAAAGCCAAGAAACTGGGTCATAAAGAGCAGAGTCAAAAGCACCATGCCTGCAGCGAAGACAGAAGACATTCCTGTTTTGCCACCAGCGGAATAGTTAAGAGCCGTCCGTGAAAAGGAACCACTGGTTGGATAACAGCTAGAAAAACTCCCAACCATAGCAGAAACACCCTGACCAATCATTTCCTGCGTAACATCAATCTTCTGCCCACTCTTTGGGGCAATGGCCTTGTTCACCGAGTTAAATTCCATAAAGCCGATAAACATAACTACAAAAGCTCCTGGAATCATATGAATCATCATGTTGAGGTCAAAATGCGGTGCAGAAAATTTTGGTAAACCAGGGGGGATAAATCCAACCACAGCTACATACCGTTTTCCTGCTTCAGCAGCGGCTGCGGGCAAGTTCGGGTCAACCACATGAAGATCCGCCCATCCCATATATTTGACTACAATAGAACCAAGAGCAACAACAATAAGAGCCGCCGGTATCCGAGGAAAGTATTTTTTCAAGAACCAGAGGATAAGAACGGAACACATTCCAATACCGAAGGTTGCGTAATTAATCTCTTTGGGAATTGCGATAAAGACATTTAATATGTCATTGAGATAAAAGTTACTGCGATGCATCTGCACACCGAAGATCTTACTGACCTGGGAAGATGCGATAATCAAAGCACCTGCATTGATGAATCCTCGAATAACCGGCTGCGAGAGAAAGTTTGCCATTACGGTAAGCTTGAATATTCCTACAAACAACCTCACAAGAGCAACCATAAAAGCCAGAAGGATTGCCAACTCTATATACCTTTCTGAACCTATAAAATTGGGAATGCCAATACCAAAGGGGGTGAGCGTCGCCATGGTCAGCAGAGAGGTCATGGCAACAGGGCCAGTTGCAAGATGAAAAGACGAACCCCACATAGCACCGATAAGGCCGGGCAGCAATGCGGCATACAGTCCGTAAATGGGCGGCAGTCCAGCTAACTGGGCATAAGCCATAGACTGAGGAATCAGAACCAGAGAAACCGTGATTCCGGCAATAAAGTCGGCTCTGATGTTAGGGCCGTTTATTAGCGGACCCCAATTAAGGAAAGGAAATATTTTTTTTGCGATATTCATTGTAGCACCACCTGAAATAAAAGAATAAAAGAGTAAAAGAATAAATAGATACCTAAATCCTGCACACCGAATATAAAAACACACAGTTTCAACAAAAAACAATATAATCAGTTGCCAAATACTTATCGTTCAGTGAAAATTTCTCTTCGATATTCAGCGCCAACAGGAATTGACAGTTTCCACATTATGCAGGATTGCATCTTCTGGTAAACTCACCGATTGCAGAACCTAGATGATAAAAAACACCCATCGGAATAACGCTAGAACTTCAGTTTGTCAACCTAAAAAATGAATTGCAATTCATTTGGAATTTGGTAGATTTCCACACTATATATCGTTCACAGTCAACCACAGTCAGCTGTAAATTACAGACAGGAGGCTGTCATACCCCAATAATTACCACGAACCATCCATCATAAGAAAGACTGCCCCTTTCTCATTAAAGAATGATGATACCATATTCCGAATTTGTACCCAGGCTCTTCAATTTCAGTCTCCATCTCTGCTTTCGCAGTGGACTCATAATTCCACCCAGGGCCATCTGTTCCGATGAGAAGCAGGTTTGCCCATCGTTCTCCTCACCTAACATTTCGGGACATTCCCGTTTAACATTCCCGTTTAATCATGGTCGTGTCGGTGGGGTTGTCGCCATTGATCGGCATAGTCCCCACATCACCCATGGTGAAGATGCAGTAATTTACAGGCCAGTCATGTCGACTATAACCGGTGACCGGCGAATACTGTCATTACCTCCGACCACAGCGGGGCTTAATAACTCCATTGATTCCGCCAGTACCTCCCATTCCTATGGAGTGACGGTAGAATTTCAAGAACGACTCAAGAATAATGGCTATATCTGGAAAATTGGAGAGGGACAATGCATCGGGTCACTTCTTGCTGCTGATCTTTTCTTTTTCCGTTAAGAATTCCATAAACTGACGAATCCATTCTTCTGGGACGAACTCTCATTGAGTTTACACCCAATATTATCAGTTCGGGTAATCCCTCCCTGCGAGCCGACCAAATTAATATCCAACTTGAATTTGCAAGAGTCGTGAAGTCCCCGCCCAGAGGTCATGAATATGGCGGGAAGAATCTCTTATATTTCGCCGCTATTACGCTGGACATTTCAGCATATAATGAATTTGCCCACTCGATAGAGCAGGTAGAACTCTTTGGGAAAATAATGACCCAATCATCCGAGAACCCTTCTCAGATCGATTTGAAACATAATATCAAGCGCATGCTGAAATATCCTCGCTTTAACATCCGGGTACCGGGATGATTTTATATTTTGTTCTTGACAAGCCGCAATTACTTTGTAAAGTGAAATAGTATTTGTCGCCAGCCATGTTTGCTCCAGCCCCCTTTGAGCTGCCCTCCATGACCGACGACATTTGGTGCACGCTGCCATTTGTCGCAGTTTACTTCTTTATATCTCATAAAGGGTGTTGTAACAATATTTGTCAGTTTTCGTTATCTGCTTAAAAAAACCAACGCATATTTATTTTTAAATAACGTTAAATCAGAAAAACGAGACTGACTGTTTCAACACCTTTTTCATAATAGTATTTAATTAAAACAGGTTGTACTGTTTCTTGCACAGTACAACTTTAACGTATTCTTCCAGAGTACAACTCTGGGCTACTTATAAAGTAATGATGGCTTCCTTTATTCTTTCCATAATTTTGATTATGGTCGGCGGTGTACTGCCCTTCCTGTTCCATCGCAGCTTCAAGCTGATGAAGGTGCTGAGTATCGCCTTGCTCTCAATCGGCTGCCTGGTCGGACTTGGTTTTGCACTGCGTCATCTACAGGGTGATTCTGTTGTGGGAACGATTTCCTGGCCTCTGCTCAGCGTTTTCTCTCTCTCATTTAAGGTAGACGCACTCTCTGCGCTTTTCCTGCTGCCGATCTTTATCATTTCTCCTCTGGCTGCTCTCTATAGTTATCATAACCTGAACAATCCCGA
The DNA here is from genome assembly GCA_964459485.1 of uncultured Desulfocapsa sp. Lineage (GTDB taxonomy): Bacteria > Desulfobacterota > Desulfobulbia > Desulfobulbales > Desulfocapsaceae > Desulfocapsa. Next base: position 3,361 of record CAYWMZ010000093.1, read on the forward strand.
GCGTGGCCTCCGGGTAGCGGCCAATTATTTCTTTTACGCCGTCCTTACTGCGACCATGGCACTCGTTGCCTGCGCAGATAATATTATAACCTTTGCCCTGGCCTGGGAGCTGATGTCTCTGTCGTCCTACTTCCTGGTTATTTATGACTTTGAAAAGACCTCAGTCAGACGGGCTGGATATATGTATTTCATTTTTGCCCAAGCAGGGGCCATGATGATATTCGTCGCATTTGCCCTGATATACAGCCATGTCGGCTCTCTTGATTTTTCCTCTTTTTCGGCTGTACCGGATACTGCTAAGGCCTTGATATTCACTCTAGCCTTTATTGGTTTCGGCTCCAAGGCCGGCATTATGCCCCTGCATGTCGCACTTCCTCATATTCATCCCACCGCACCCAGCCATGTCTCTGCCATTATGGGTGCAGCATTGTACAAAATGGGTATTTACGGCATCATTCGCATATATATGCTCCTGCAACCACAGGGTAACTATTGTGCTGAACTAGTTATCGTCGTTGGCACCATAACTGGAGTGATGGGCGTGGTCTATGCCTTAGGGCAGCATGACCTGAAGCGCCTCCTGGCTTACAGTAGTGTAGAAAATATCGGTATTATCCTGATTGGCCTTGGTATTGGTATGCTTGGTCTTGCCACGCACAACCCACTCATGGCTGCCCTGGGTTTTGTAGGCGGACTAATGCACGTTTTAAACCACGCCTTCTTCAAATCACTGCTTTTTCTAGGGGCAGGTGCAGTTCTTCACCGCACAGGTACACTCATTTTTGAACGACTTGGCGGACTTATGAAAAATATGAAGGTCTGCGGTGTAACATTCCTTATCGGTTCTATCGCCATCTGCGGTCTGCCACCATTTAACGGTTTTGTCAGTGAGTTTTTTATCTATAAAGGCGCATTTCACGGTGTAAGACTTCAGGATAGTGTATTCATCTTTGTTATCCTGGCCATTCTTTCGCTAGCGATTATTGGCGGATTGGCTATTGCTTGTTTTACTAAAGTCGTAGGGATTGTTTTTCTCGGTGAACCGCGAACCGATGCTGCAGCTATGGCTAAACCTGCTGGGCTTTCCATGAATGTCGCTATGACGATTTTAGCTACCTGTTGTACTATAATCGGCCTTTTTCCGCAGGTGATTATCTCATTTGTAATGCGCGCTGTCGCAACACTCATGCCTGGGAAAATCCTACCGGCTTCGCTTGCACTGAATGCTACAGTAAATATTCTCTCTTATATAGCTATTGCCTTTTCCCTTCTGGTTTTGGTAATTATCCTTATTCGAAAACTACTCAAGCAGGGGCAGCCAACGTATTCAGGTACTTGGGGTTGTGGTTTTACGCAACCAAGCAGCAGCATGCAGTATACAGGCACTTCATTTGCTGCCGATTTTATGAGTCTTTATTCTCCATTTGTCCATGTGCGAGAAAAATGTTCCGAAGTACAGGGACTGTTCCCAGAAGAGCCCCATTATCACAGTGAGGTGCAGGACGTCAGTGAAATCGCCTTAAAACATGGCTTAATCAGACCGGTGATGCGCTTCACAGCCAAACTGCACTGGTTGCAACACGGCCACATTCAACTCTATATCGCATATATCTTCTTTACGATGTTAGGCCTGTTATTCTGGCTGGTTCTGTAAGGAGACAAAAAAACATGATTGAATCTATTATACTTCTCGCAATTGGCATTGCTAGCGCACCGCTCCTGGCCATGATTATTACCAAGGTTAAAGCCTGGTTCTCTGGACGAAAGGGACCGGCCTGGATGCAAAATTATTCTACCCTGGTAAAATTAGCAAAAAAGACGCCGGTGTATAGCCGCTCAACGACCTTTGTTTTTCGGCTAGGTCCGGTAATTACTCTTGCCGGGATCATTGTTGCACTTTGTCTAATGCCCATGGCAGGAAGACCACCACTTATTTCTTTTCATGGTGATGTTATTGTTCTTTTTTACCTTCTGGGACTAGGACGATTTTTCATCATTTGTGCAGCAATGGATACCGCATCACCCTTTGAGGGTATGGGGGCTGCCAGGGAAGCACTCTATGGTGCTTTGGCTGAAACAACCGTTTTTGTCGTGCTTATTCTTTTTGAACGTCTGCAGGGAGGGCTGAGCCTCTCTTCATATCTAAGTACAAATGCGGCTCTTAGCCTCTGGAGTAATGCTGGAGCAGCGACTGTACTGGTAGTCATTGCACTTTTCATGGTACTGCTCACAGAGAACTCTCGAGTTCCTGTCGATGACCCGACAACACATCTGGAATTGACCATGATCCACGAGGTTATGGTGTTGGATCACAGTGGGCCGGAATTTGCTTTAATAGAGGCTGGTTCTTGGTTGAAATTACTCTTTTACAGCGCCTTTATTTCCAATCTGCTCTGTCCATTGCGCAATTCACTCATTGACTTGCTTCTTTTTGCTGTGCAGATTGTCTCACTTTATGTGCTGATCGGTGTAATTGAATCAATCACCGCAAGATATAAAATGAAGATGGTACCAAAATTTATTCTAACCTCATTTGCCCTGGCATTTTTTGCCCTGTTTTTTTCAATGGAGTATCCGTTATGATGACCTTTGCCGATATTCTTATGGCATTACTCCTGCTCTCGATACTGCTATCCCTAGCCTCCAATCGTTTGGTGGAGCTGGTAAAGATTATAGCTTTCCAGGGATTCATCGTCTCCATCATGCCCCTGGCCCTCGAAAATGGCCATGAGATGGGAGCAGTGAGTCTAGCTTTTCTCTTCTCTATGTTGCTAATCAAGGGTTGCATTATGCCTCTTGCCCTGTATTTTGCTATTAAAAAGGTGAGTAATCTCCGTGAAGTTGAGCCGTATATTGGCTACCATGCTTCCATTTTTACCGGTTTGGTACTGGTTATGGTGTCAGGATTTGTTAGTCACAGGTTAGCACCTTACATGCCTCCCACCCATGGTATGCTCCTTCCGACAGGACTCACAACCATTGGTGCTGGTTTTTTTCTCATGATGTCCCGCCACAAAGCTATAACACAAGTCATTGGTTACCTAATGCTTGAAAATGGTATCTATATAATAGGAACTGCTTTAGCCAGTGAAACCCATTCTCAGTATATGTTGGAATTTGGAGTTCTCCTTGATCTCCTTGCAGGTGTGATGATTATGGGCATTATTCTCTACCGAATCAGCCGGGCTTTTGATGACATGGATACCGGCCTCTTAGAAAGTTTGAAGGACTGATTATGTTGGAACTAGTAATATTTATACCGTTGATCATTGGCATAGCAACGTTCTTCCTGCCTGTTACCATAGGAAGATCTGGGCTTATAGTTGCCGGTGTGCTGCACCTTGGGGCTTGTGTAGTTGCATTCACTGGACATTTACCTGCCCTGCTGCCCGCCTATTTCACCCTGACCCCATTGGGTGGACTGGTTCTTGGCCTCACCTCGTTTTTATATTTCATGGTTTCCATTTACACTGTTTCCTATATGAGTGAAGTGGAAATGCATTCGGAACATGTTTTCAACGGTTCCATGCTTCTCTTTCTTGCCGCTATGAGTATGGCCGCCATTGCCGACCATATTATCGTACTCTGGATCGCCATTGAAGCGACCACCTTGTCATCAGCCCCTCTAATCCTGCTGCATAAATCAAAAGGTGCTCTTGAGGCTACTTGGAAATACGTCCTTATATGTTCAGTCGGCATCGCCTTGGCACTGTTATCTGCGTTCTTCCTGGTGCTCGCCATGAACCGTGGTGGGATTCGGGTGCCACTTAATTATACAGCCCTAAACGGAGTTGCCTCATCGCTTGATCCTGTCTGGCTTAAGGCCGCCTTTATTTTTGCCCTAGTTGGATACGGTACCAAAATGGGTCTGTCACCCATGCATACCTGGCTGCCCGATGCACATAGTGAGGCGGTAAGCCCTGCCTCGGCCCTTCTCTCAGGAGCACTTTTAAACTGCGCATTCCTAGGGGTTTATAAAACCCATATCCTCCTAACAAATGCTGGCATCGGTCAATTTTCAAATACACTTCTCATATTTTTTGGTCTGCTATCTATTTTGGTGGCAGGAGTGTTTATTCTCCATCAGACCGATTATAAACGAATGCTTGCCTATTCCAGTATTGAAAATATGGGGATCATCG
>CAYWMZ010000094.1:0-7432 GCA_964459485.1 uncultured Desulfocapsa sp.
ATGGCCAGGCGTGATGCAGTTTTTTTCCCAATTCCAGGAAGTTTGGTGAGGTCCTGGATAAGACGATCCAATGCCTGGGGGATGACTTGCGGGGACATGTGACTTACGAGAACATATTGGAGATACCGGGGATATTCATGCCACCGGTGAGCTTTGCCATCTCTTCCTTGCCGATGGCCTTAATTTTACGAAGGGCATCGTTGCTGGCTGCAACAATCAAGTCCTGGAGCATCTCCTGTTCATCGGTGGAAATAATCTCTTTTTCCAGTTCGATAGCGATGATTTCACCCTTGCCATTGGCCGTGACCGTGACCATACCCCCACCAGCAGTTCCCGTGGCCGTCGTGGCCTTCAGATCTTCCTGAATAGTTGCCATTTTTTGCTGCATCTGCTGGGCCTGCTGCATGATAGAATTCATGTCCATAGTATTTTCCTGTGTGTGGCGATAGATAGAGGTTTAAGACTTTCTGGGATTTAAAGTAAGGATAGCCGGTCACTCTGGCAAGTGTTTATCTGCTTCGTGGTCCAACTCGGATATCTCCGATCTGACCGTTAAAAATCTCGGTTACCATGGTAACCAAGGGGTCATTGGCCAGCTTTTGTCGTAATCTGTGAGGGGAATCGCCATTCTCGAAATCTTTTTCCTCTGTTTTTTCCGGGGTGATAAAACGAATAGTGAGCTCCTTTTGGAAGAAATCAAGGACAAATTCGGTGAGGAGTTTCGCATTGTCCTTCTGTTGCAGAAGCGTGCAGTTGGCCTGGTCGGAAAAAGAGAGGTGGAGCTCTGAGCCCACCTCTTTTACGCGTTCTGTGCGTTGCAGATCCTGAGCCATCCAGACTTTTCTGTCTTTCACATGGTCAATAAAACCCTGCCAGTCACGACGGACATCTCGCTGGTGTGGCCGAGGAACTGCCCTTGCTGCCGCTTTGGGCGGCATTAGATTTTCTTCCTGGGGCAGCGGTGGTTCTTCCTGGGCGGGCGTTACCGTTTGATGAGGTTCTACGGCTACAGCTTTTTTTTTGGGCTGCTCTGTTGCTGGGGATGGCTTTGGCTCAAGGAGGGGAGAGGCGGGAGGAGGGGTTTTTCTCTCTACTGTTTCTGGAGTCGTTTCTTTAAGGTTTTTTTTTTTCTGGGTCTCGGAGCTGGGTACCGTTTGGGGAAGGGGGGTTCCGGCCAGGAGGCTGTCGAGTTTTCCTAAAAGTGCGGCCACCGGAACCACATCGTCTGCCTGAATAATCTTCAGAAAGGTGGTCTCCAGGCTCAGACGTGGCTGGGAAGAGTAGCGCATCTCCTCAACACCCTGCATAAGCAGGTTGAGCTTCATATGGAGTGTGTCGTGACTGTGCTGGGCCGCAATGCTGTTTAGCTCTTCAAGCTATGCCGGGGGGATGTCAATAAGTTCACGGCAGCCGTCAATCTTGCAGAGAATCAGGCTGCGCAGGGTGTGGAGCAGGTCTGCGGTGAAACGTTTCAGGTCAATTCCGAATGTGAAGCTCTCATCAAGTGATAGCAGGGCCGCTCCCGGATCTTTGTCAAGGAGGGCACGCACAATGCCAAGGATGATGTCACGGGATACCAGACCTAGAACCTGGGTCACGTCTTCTACACTGATTGCGTCCTCTCCATAGGAAAATACCTGATCCAGGAGACTGAGCCCGTCACGCACGGAGCCCTCAGATTCGCGGACAATGAGATCCAGAGCAGCAGGCGCAATACTCACCCCTTCGGCGGCGGCCAGTTTTTGAAAATGGCCATTGAGATTGTCTGCCGAAACCCGTTTCAGCTCATAGCGTTGGCAACGGGAGAGAATGGTGATGGGGATCTTGTGCAGCTCGGTTGTGGCGAACATGAAAAAGACATGTGCGGGCGGCTCTTCCAAGGTCTTGAGCAGGGCATTAAAGGCCTCATTGGTGAGCATGTGCACTTCGTCGATGATGATGATCTTATATTTGGACGAAGTGGGGAGGAAGCGAATCTTTTCTTTCAGTTCCCTGATTTCCTGAATACCACGATTGGAGGCACCATCAATCTCATAGAGATCAAGGGAGGCTCCTGCGGTGATTTCAGTACAGGAGAGGCACTTGTTGCAGGGATTGCCATCATCCGCCTGTTCACAGTTGATGGCCTTTGCCATAATACGGGCCAGGGTAGTTTTTCCCACCCCACGGACACCAGAAAATAGAATGGCGTGGGCAATTCTATCCCTTCGGATACTGTTCTTCAGAGTCTTGACCACAGGGGCCTGACCCACTACTTCACTAAAGTCCTGGGGACGCGATTTTCTGGCAAGAACCAAATAGGACATACAAAAAAGACCTACCTAGAAGAGAGGAAGAGTGTCGAACGACTATGGCAGCATAGTGAATATAGAGAGTGCTGCTGGATCGTAAAAAAATGATAGCCGGGCACCCTGTAGCACATCAAGGGGTTCATTACCGTTGCTCCCTTCCGGACCTGGCGGAGTTCATGATCCTTAATTGTACAGGACCCGACTATCAAAATGGAATTTCTATTAGAATAAAGGATGGGGATTAACTTATTGCTGTAAACAGCAATGGACAGCATCGAAGGCCCATACCTTTTGGAAATCTTATATACACAACCAGAATGGGTGCGTCAAGACTATTTAAGGGCTCGTTGAACTATTTACTGCTGTTTGGGCAAGATGTATTGTGGAAATGACGATTTCTTTCCGGATGTGGATGATTACAGAGCTACTGTACAGCTTGCCAAGTGTTTCCTCTACCGTTAGGCGTGAGAGGAGTGGCAGGTCGTCGTTAAAAGCTGTAGAGTATTTGGCCCCATGTGAAAATCTCTGGAAGAAGATAACGTGCTATCGAATAGTTAGTAATGTTTGACATCTGCTAGGATTATACCATATTATAGACTGTTTATGCTGTGTTTTGTGTTTTTTACCTTGAAAGGGACTTTATGTCATCCATACATCGGTGTCAATCATCCATTCTAGCCATCCTGCTGTTGCTCGGTGTTCTGCACTTTTCCTGTAACATACTGTTTGGCAAAACAGTAACGGAGCCGGCTGAAGGAAAGCTCCCTCCGCTTGCATACGCCACTGAGCTGACGCCTGAGGAGCAGACCTTTCTCACTGAAAAGAAACAGATAAAAATGTGTGTTGATCCTGACTGGATGCCCCTTGAAAAGATAGAGAATGGAAAACATGTGGGGATGAGTGCGGATTATGTGGAGATTATAGAAAAAAAACTCGGCATCCCCATAGTCCTGGTTCCTACCAGAGACTGGACGGAAAGCATTAAATATGCCAAGGCCAGGAAATGCGACATCTTTTCCCTTGCCATGTCGACTCCAGATCGTCGCAAATATATGGATTTTAGTATCCCTTACCTCTCTTTCCCGCTGGTGCTGGTTACCAAGAATGATCAGCGTTTTATCGCAGACCTGCCCTCTTTACATGACAAAACACTTGGGGTGGTGGAGGGTTATGCGTTCGGGGAGTTGCTGCGGAAGAAGTACCCTCAGATGCATATCTATGATGTTGCGTCAGTTACTGAAGGACTGAAAAAGGTAAACCGTGGAGAAATATATGGCTTCATCGGGACATTGGCGACAGCTAGTTATGCTATTCAACGTGGTTTTCCTGATGAACTGAAGATTGTTGGTAAGTTTGATGAACGTTGGGAACTAGGTGTGGCCACCCGAAATGATCAACCGCAGCTTCAGGAGATATTCAACAAGATCATCAGGGGTATTGATCGAGGGCAGCAGCAGCAGATTTTAAACCGCTGGATATCTGTTAAGTATGAGAAACGTTTCGATTATAACTTGTTTTGGCGTATCCTCCTTGTTGTATTGGCTGCCATGTCCTTTCTCCTCTACAGGAATTATGCACTTGGAAAATACAGCCATAGACTGGAACAGCAGAATGGTGAAATACAGAGACAGGCACAGCTCTTACAGGAGACTGAGAAAAGGCTTTTGTTGACCCAATATGCTGTTGATTCCTGCGTCTACCCCATCCTTTGGATACGCAACGATCCTGATCCAGAGCAGAGTAAGATTATTTATGTCAACAGTGCTGCCACAGAAATACTTGGGTACAGCCGGGAAGAGCTGCTCTGCCTTGGAATGGATGCCATACACATAAATCTTGCGGCAAAGGATTGGAAAGAAATTGACACCTCGCATCCCAAACAGACCTGTCACAGACGTAAGGATGGGACAGTCTTTTCGTTGGAACTCTATCTGAGTACTTTTGAGTATCACGACTGTTCCTACAGTTTTGCCTTCTTCACTGATATTAGCAGGCAGAAGAAGATGGAGGAGGAGTTGCACCGTTCCATGAAGATGGAGGCAGTGGGAATGATGGCAGGTGGGGTGGCCCATGATCTCAATAATATACTTTCCGGAATAGTCAGCTATCCAGAACTGTTGCTTCTAGGGCTTCCTAGGGACAGTGAATTTCGTAAACCTCTGGAGATGATACACGATGCCGGAAAGCGGGCGGCCGAAGTCGTCGCAGATATGCTGACTGTGACTCGTGGTGCCGCTGCGGTGAAGGAACCAGCCAATCTCAACACCTTGATTGTTTCCTACTTTGAATCACCTGAGTACCAGGATCTTATCCGGCATCATGGTGCTGTTCAATGCAGGCGTGAGCTGGCACCTGAGCTTCTGAATATCGCCTGTTCCATGGTTCATGTGAAGAAGTGTATCATGAATCTGGTTGCCAATGCCGTTGAATCACTTGGGGGGCATGGGGAAGTGCGTATCAGCACCCGCAACCTCTACATGGAAAAATCACCTGCCGATAATCAGTTTATGAAAAAGGGTGAGTATGTGGAACTGGTGGTATCTGATACTGGGAAGGGCATAGCTACCACAGATCTGGAGCATATATTTGATCCCTTTTACACCAAGAAGGCCATGGGACGGAGTGGCACCGGGCTGGGATTGACAGTTGTCCTGAATACTGTACAGGATCATGCTGGTGGAATTAGTGTGAACAGTGATGAGGAGGGAAGCAGCTTTACCCTCTACTTTCCAGCTATCCGTGATGATGTGGCAGGGATGACGAGGAATCAGGATATTGACGAATTGATGGGAGAGGGGGAGCGCATCCTGGTTGTGGACGATGAAGCGCAGCAGCGTGATATTGCGTCCCAGATGCTGCGTGCTCTGAATTATAACGTCAGTACGGCGCCGTCAGGTGAGGAGGCTCTGGAGTACCTGACGGAACATCAAGTTGATCTGCTTTTCCTTGATATGGTAATGGATCCAGGTATTAATGGTCGCATGACCTATGAGCGAGCCATCATTTTACAGCCAACTCTTAAGGCAATTATTGTGAGTGGTTTCTCGGAAAATGAGGAGGTCGTGCGGGTGCAGGAATTAGGGGCAGGGCAACTTGTTCGTAAACCTTATGGTCTGGTTGAGATCGGCAAGGCGGTGCAGCAGGAGCTTGGCAGGGAGAGGGAGTGCTCTTGAGGGGTACCCCAAAAAAAAGGCCATGTAATGGAATCCATTACATGGCCTTTTGGCATCTGGCGGAGAGGGTGAGATTCGAACTCACGGTACTTGCGTACACACGCTTTCCAAGCGTGCGCCTTAAGCCACTCGGCCACCCCTCCTGCACAGTCTCCCGACTGGTTAGACGACCTTTTATCCTGAGAGCGGAAATTTCGCAATCAAAAACTCAAAGCTTCCTCAAAAAAGAGTGGCTAAAGTTATTTTCTGTTCGTGCGGCGACGCTCTCTGAAGAAGTTTTTTAAGATATCAGCACATTCTTCTTCACACACACCGCTTCGGATCTCAAGCTGGTGATTAAGCAGACTGTCGCTGCCAATGGTGTAACGTGACCGGGCAGCCCCGCCCTTGGGGTCAAAGGCCCCGAAGACCAGCCGCTGAATTCGTGCCTGGATAATAGCACCCATACACATGATACATGGTTCCAGGGTGACGTAGAGGGTTGTGTTGGGGAGCCGGTAGTTTTTTTTATTTTGGGCAGCACTGCGCAGGGCAACTATCTCGGCGTGGGCCGTAGGGTCGTGATCGGTGATGGGGGAGTTGGCTCCTGTGCTCAGGATCTGTCCATCAAGAGTGATAATGGCACCCACCGGAACCTCACCATTCCGGGCGGCGTCCCTGGCAAGATCAATTGCTTGTCCCATGAATATGTAATCTGGATCATGTTTATTCATGTCAACTCACAAGTCGCCTGATTTGAGTGGGGTGGATACGTTTTTTAATTTGCATTGGGAATATATTTCACATATGATTTTCAAGAGAAATAACGAATATGAAGCCATTTAGCGCAATAAGTAAAGGAGCTGTATGTATACTGTTTTAGCGTATGCAATTCCAGAAAAAAGTCACCAGAATATCCATATGGCACTGAATGGCCGTGCTGCCATCACCTTCTGTTCTGGCAAGGAGCGCCTCCTTAACGAACTTAAGGGGAATGAGTACGATCTGATATTTCTTTTTTTTGAAGACAGTAAGTCAGGTTTTCCGCTGGTTGAAAAGATATGCAAGCAACTGCCCCATACGCCGCTTATTGTAATCGGACAGGAGGAGCAACCTGAAGTAATCGTTGCGGCACTAAAGAGTGGTGCCTTTGACTACCTGCTACAGCCGGTGTCGGTGGCTCGATTTGGAGTGGCCAGCAGCAAGGCCTTTGAAAACAGATCACTGCGCAATGAGATAGCCTACCTGCGTCATAAGCAGGATATTGTGTATCACTTTGACGATGTGATTGCCCATAGTCCTTGCATGAAGCAGGTGCTGAAGAGTCTTGAAAGGTTTGCCAAAACTGATTCCACCATCCTGATTACCGGGGCCACCGGGACAGGCAAGAGTTTTCTCTCGGGGACTGTTCATTATAATAGTCCTCGCAGAGAGAAGCCTTTTATCAAGATCAACTGTGCCAATATCCCGGAAAATCTGCTGGAGTCGGAACTCTTTGGCCACGAGAAGGGGGCATTTACCAGTGCTGATAAACTGCGTATAGGTCGTTTTGAACAGGCCAGTGGCGGCACCCTGTTTCTGGATGAGATAGGTGAAATCAGCCTTGCCCTACAGACTAAACTGCTGCGGGTTCTTGAGGAAAAATCTTTTGAACGGGTGGGTGGTAATAAAACCATCTATGCCGATGTCCGTGTCATTGCAGCAACGAATAAAGATCTTGCACAACAGATCAGCCAGGGCAAGTTCCGGGAAGACCTTTTTTACCGGATAAACGTCCTGCCCATCAGGTTACCGGATCTTCAGGAACGGCGTCAGTGTCTGGAACCGCTGGCCCACTTTTTTCTCAACAAGTATGTTGGATTAATCAGCAGTGCGGTGCGATCCTTTTCCGATAAGGCTTTGAAGCAGATCAAAAATTATAGTTGGCCGGGGAATATTAGGCAGCTAGCCAATACCATTGAGCGTGCCGTTATTCTGGAAGACAGTGAG
>CAYWMZ010000095.1:0-7423 GCA_964459485.1 uncultured Desulfocapsa sp.
TGGCCCGTGATATCGCCCAGAAGTTTAATAACAGCTTTGGTGAGACCTTTGTGGTGCCAGAACCTGCCATCAGCGAAACCACGGCCACGGTACCCGGTCTTGACGGTATGAAAATGTCGAAATCCTACGGCAATACCATCCCCATCTTTCTTGAGGGCAAGCCCCTGAAGAAAAAGGTGATGGCCATTGCCACCGATGCCACCCCCGTGGAAGACCCTAAAGATCCTGAAAAATGTAACCTCTTTGCCATGTTTAAGCTCTTTGCCAGTAAGAAGCGGGTGGCGGAGGTGCGTGATCTCTATATTAATGGTGGTGCTGCTTACGGCTATATCAAGCTGGAACTCTTCGATCTCATCAGTGACTATTATGCCGAGGCCCGGCACAAGAAGGCGGAGTATCTGGCCGATCCGGCAATGCTTCGGGCCATCCTCAAAAAAGGTGGCGAAAAGGCCAGGGAGAAGGCGATTGTTACCCTTGATCTGGTTCGGGATCGGGTGGGATTGCGATATTGATAGCCATTCCAGCTCAGCAAAATATACACTGTATTTTAAGAGGTATGGGCACGCCTCCAAAGAAAATACTGTGGGTCGTGTCCACGTAAAAAACCCCATTGGAAGGACACTTCCAATGGGGTTTTTTTGTTACACGAAATCGAAGTGGGAGAGATCAGAAGTCGACCAACTCCACGTCAAAGACCATGGTGGCATTGGGTGGAATAGGTCCCCGTCCTGATGGGCCGTATCCCAGGTCGGATGGAATAATAAGGATGCGCTTCTCACCCTTCTTCATGGAGAGCAGGGCCTCGTCCCATCCCTTGATAACCCGTCCCTCTCCCACCGGAAAGTCGATGGGGGTGCCCCGTTCAACGGAGGAGTCAAAGACAGTGCCATCGAGGAGTTTTCCTGTGTAATGAACCTTGACCATGGTACCACTTGCCGGAGTCTCTCCGCTGCCCTCTTTCACAACCACATATTTTAGTCCGGAATCGGTGGTGATGGCATCGGGCCACTGCTTTTTGATCTGGGCCATGGACTTTTCCATGGTGGCAAGTTCTTTCTCTTTGGCACGGTCTTCCCGGCTGGCAAGGAGTGCGTCGAAGGCGGCCTGGTCACTCTTGAAGGCCTTGGCTTCGTCACCTACGCGAATAATCTCGACAGTTTTAATGACATCACCTTTTTCGATGGCGTTTACCACATCCATGCCGGAGACAACATGGCCAAAGACGGTGTGCTTGCCATCGAGATGGGGGGTTGCCACATGGGTGATAAAAAACTGGCTGCCGTTGGTGTTGGGGCCCGAATTGGCCATGGAGAGGATCCCGGGACCGTTGTGGGTGAGGGTGGGGTCGAACTCATCGGGGAAGGTGTAGCCAGGGCCACCTGTGCCAGTGCCCAAGGGGCAACCGCCCTGGATCATAAAGTTGTCGATGACCCGGTGAAAGGTAAGGCCGTCGTAAAAACGGGAACCCTGTTTTCCGGCACCGCCGCCAAGCTGTTTGGTGCCCTCTGCTAGTCCCACAAAGTTTGCAACGGTGAGGGGGGTCTTCTGGTATTCAAGCAAGCAGACGATGTCGCCCTTGTCGGTGACAAATTTTGCGTACAGACCATCTGCCAGTTTATTTTCTGCCATTACGGATTCTCCAAATGAAATAAATATAATAAAAAGTAGTGCGATAAGCGAAAGCCCTATTTTATGCATGATTGTACCTTCTGGAAAGGGGGATGGGTGAAAAAGTTCTATCGGGTACTATTACTCAATTCAGGCGAAGAAAAAAAGGAAAAACAGAGAAAAAAAGGTCGAATCATCGGGTTTTGGGGGGCCTTTTGCGATTCCTGTTGACTCAAGTTCATATCTTGAGTTTAATACTCTGTTTTTTATACTAGAGAACAGAGACTCCTCGTGGAGTCAGCTATTTCAGAAGTTTAAGAAAAGGAAAAATATGAAAGCATTGATTGCCCTGGAAGATGGAACCATCTTTGAAGGACGTTCCTTTACCGGAGCTGGTGAGGCCATTGGTGAAATCGTTTTCAACACCTCGCTTAGCGGCTATCAGGAGATCTTGACCGACCCTTCCTATACCGGTCAGATCGTCACCATGACCTATCCACTCATTGGGAATTATGGTGTGAACAGTGAGGATATGGAATCTGCCGCTGCCCACCCCAAGGCCTTTCTCATTAAAGAGTATAATGGTTTTCCCTCCAATTATAGATCCGAACAGACCCTGGCTGAGTTCCTGAATGATCAGGGCGTCCTTGGCGTGGAAGGTTTTGATACCCGTGCCTTGGTGCGTCATATAAGAATCCAGGGTGCCATGAAGGGCATAGTCTCAACAGAAGATCTTGACCCTGCTTCCCTGGTGGCAAGGGCTAAGGCCTGGAGCGGTCTTGTGGGCCAGGACATGGTGAGCAGGGTGAGCTGCAAGGAGCCCTACGGTTGGGCCGATAATGCCGCAGTGCCCGGCAGCAATTTCAGCACTGCTCAGGCAGGGATGAGCAATCCCTTGCGTATTGTGGCCTTTGACTTCGGCCTCAAGTACAATCAGTCTCGAATATTCACCGAGAAGGGCTGCCAGGTGCAGGTGGTACCCGCTGCCACCGATGCCGAGACTGTACTGGCCATGAATCCGGATGGGATCTTTCTCTCCAACGGTCCTGGTGACCCGGAAGGGGTGCCAGGAGTTGTGGACACGGTGCGTGCCCTCCTTGGCAAAAAACCCATCTTTGGAATCTGCCTTGGACATCAGATCCTGGGCCTTGCCTATGGTGGCAAGATCTTTAAACTGAAATTCGGGCATCGGGGTGGCAATCAGCCGGTGAAGGATCTCAGCACCGGTAAGGTGGAGATTACCTCCCAGAACCACGGGTTCTGCGTGGATATGGAGAGTCTTGATCCCGCCGAGGTGGAGCTCACCCATATAAACCTCAACGACAACTCCGTTGAAGGCATGCGTCATAAAAAATATCCGGCGTTTTCAGTACAGTATCATCCGGAACATGCCCCTGGCCCCCATGATGCTATGTATCTCTTTGACCGTTTTATCGATATGATACGCAACTAGCCAGTACTTGCACTCAACGCCAAACTACTAAGAACTTTTCTCCCATGCCAAAACGTACAGACATCCATAAGATTCTCATCATAGGCTCCGGCCCCATTATCATCAGTCAGGCCTGTGAGTTCGATTATTCAGGTGCCCAGGCCGTAAAGGCCCTGAAGGAAGAGGGTTATGAAGTGGTGCTGATTAACTCCAATCCGGCAACCATCATGACCGATCCTGAGCTTGCCGATTCCACCTATATCGAGCCCATCACCCCCGAGATGGTAATTAAGGTCATCGAGAAGGAACGGCCCGATGCCCTGCTGCCCACTCTGGGTGGCCAGACCGCATTGAATACTGCTATCAAGGTGGCCGAAACCGGTGCCCTAGACAAGTATAACGTGGAGATGCTGGCTGCCAAAATTGAGGTTATCAAGAAGGCAGAGGGTCGGGAAGAGTTTAAGGCGGCCATGGAAAATATCGGTCTCAATGTCCCGAAATCCCATATTGTACACACTTTGGAAGCTGCCATAGAGGCAGGAGATGATATCGGGTTTCCCATCATCGTACGGCCCAGTTTCACCCTGGGCGGGACGGGTGGCGGAGTGGCTTACAATCGTCAGGAACTGGAAGATCTCTCCTCATCTGGCCTTGATCTCTCCATGACCACCGAGATTATGCTGGAACGTAGTCTGCTGGGCTGGAAAGAGTACGAGCTTGAGCTGATGCGTGACTCCAAGGACAACGTGGTCATCATCTGTTCCATTGAGAATATTGATGCCATGGGTGTTCACACCGGGGATTCCATCACCGTGGCTCCGGCCCAGACCCTCACTGACCGTGAGTATCAGGATATGCGGGATGCCTCCATCGCCATTATTCGTGAAATAGGGGTTGAGACCGGTGGCTCCAACGTCCAGTTCGCGGTGAACCCGGCGGATGGTGAGTTGATGGTAATTGAGATGAACCCCAGGGTCTCCAGGAGTTCGGCTCTGGCCTCAAAGGCCACTGGCTTTCCCATTGCCAAGATTGCAGCCAAACTGGCCGTTGGCTACACCTTAGATGAGCTGCAAAACGATATCACCCGTGAGACCTATGCCGCCTTTGAGCCCAGTATCGACTACTGTGTGGTAAAGATTCCCCGCTGGACCTTTGAAAAATTCCCCAAGGCGGAGGATGTGCTGAGCACCGCCATGAAGTCCGTGGGCGAGACCATGGCCATGGGCCGTACCTTTAAGGAGGCCTTTCAGAAGGGCATGCGTTCGCTTGAGACCGGAAGGTTCGGCTTTGGAGGGGATGGTAAGGAAATGCTGGATCACCTGGAGCTTGAGGATCTTGAGGCCGGGCTCCGCAAACCCAACTCCAAGCGTATTGGCTATATCCATGAGGCCCTGAAACGTAATTTTTCAATTGAACAACTCTTCGATCTCACTCAGATTGACCCTTGGTTTCTCTATAACTTCCAACAGATAGTAACTAGGGAGAATGAGATTCTGGAATGGGGTTTTCAGGGGCTTGATTACGAGACTCTGAAGGGCTGTAAAGAGTATGGCTTTTCTGACTATCAGCTCGCCTTTCTCACCGGAACATCCTCTAAGGATGTGCGTGACCTTCGTGAAAAATTGGGAGTGGAGCCGGTTTACAAGCTGGTGGACACCTGTGCCGCAGAGTTTGAGTCGTTCACCCCTTACTACTATTCTACCTACGAGCAGGAGAACGAGGCCTCAGCCAGCGACAATAAAAAAGTTATTATCCTGGGTGGCGGGCCCAACCGTATCGGACAGGGGATCGAGTTTGACTACTGCTGTGTTCACGCCTCTTTTGCATTGGCTGAAATCGGGGTGGAGTCCATTATGGTCAACTCCAATCCCGAGACGGTCTCCACCGACTACGACACCTCAGATAAGCTCTACTTCGAGCCCCTGACCTTTGAAGATGTGTTAAATATCATTCGCCTTGAGAAACCATACGGGGTGATCGTCCAGTTTGGCGGCCAGACCCCGCTGAATCTTGCCGTGGCCCTGGAAGAAGAGGGGGTTCATATCATCGGAACGCCTCCGGACTCCATCGATCGTGCCGAAGATCGGAAACGCTTTCAGCAGTTTTTGCAGAAACTTGGCCTGCGTCAGCCCGATAATGATACCGTCTATACTCTTGAAGAGGCACTGGACGTTGCCGGCAGGATTGGCTATCCTGTGGTGGTGCGCCCCTCATATGTCCTTGGCGGACGAGACATGCGCATCGCCTATAACGACGGTGAAATACGGGAGTTTATGGCCATACCCGGGATCGCCGGGGCTGAACATCCGGTACTGATTGATAAGTTTCTGAAAGATGCCATAGAGGTGGATGTGGACGCCCTCTGTGATGGTAAAGAGACCATCATCGGTGGCATTATGGAGCATATCGAAGAGGCCGGGATTCATTCTGGTGATTCGGCCTGTGTCCTGCCCCCCCATACCCTTTCTGCTGCAATGATCGCTGAGATCAAAGAGGCCTCCCGGGCCATGGCGCTTGAACTTGGGGTCATTGGCCTTATGAACGTCCAATATGCAGTGAAGGGCGATGATCTCTATATCCTGGAGGTTAATCCCAGGGCTTCACGAACCGTACCCTTTGTCTCCAAGGCGACCGGGGTACCGCTGGCCAAGATGGCCACCAAGATAATGATGGGCATGAGTTTGCAGGAACTAGGGCTCACCAAAGAGGTTGAAATTGACCACTGGGCTGTAAAAGAGGCGGTCTTCCCCTTTGATCGCTTTGACAATGTGGACACCCTCCTTGGCCCTGAAATGAAATCCACCGGTGAGGTCATGGGCATTGATGATGATCTCGGCCTGGCCTTGGCCAAGGGGCAGTTGGCAGCAGGATCCATCCTTCCGACTTCCGGGACTGTCTTTATCAGTGTTCGTGACAGCGATAAGGAAACCATCCTGGCACCCGCCAGAAAATTGGTGGATATGGATTTTGATATCGTGGCCACCAAGGGGACGGCAGAATTCCTTCAGGCAAACGATGTCCCTTGCAGCCCTGTGAATAAAATATCCCAGGGCAGGCCTCATATCCTTGACAAGATGCAGGACAATCAGGTGGCCTGGGTGGTGAATACCTCCATGGGCAGACGTACCACTGAGGATTCTTACACTATTCGTCGGGCGGCTCTGGAGCTCCATATTCCGTATACCACCACCGTTACCGGGGCTGTCGCCGTGGTTATGGCCATGAGTGCTATGCGTGAAAAAGAGATCGGGGTGCAGCCAGTACAGTACTTTACTCGGAAAATTAAGTGAGAATCCCGATTAATTTTAAGAAAAAGAGCTGTTCCCCTCGACAGAATGGAAGAGTGCCCTTAATATACATAACTGTTGCTGAAAAATATGACGCGGCAGCAGCGTCACTTTTGTTTAATCCGGTGTTGCGGAGGACTCTTTGAATACTTTTTATAAAAATCTTTCTATGTGGCTGGTGATCGGTCTGACCATGATCCTGCTTTTTAATCTCTTTAATCAGCCCCAGGGACAGATGACTTCCCTGACCTACAGTCAGTTTGTATCTGCTGTGGAGAGTCACGATATCTCTAAGGTTGAGATATCCAGTGATATTGTTTCGGGTACCATGCTTGATGGCAAACCCTTTCGGGCTGTCTATCCGGCAAATGACAATGAGATGATCTCCATCCTTCGGAATAATGGGGCCGATATATCGGTAAAAGAGGTCAAGAAGGATTCCCTCCTGATGACTATCTTTGTTTCCTGGTTCCCCATGCTGCTCCTCATCGGTGTCTGGGTCTTCTTTATGCGGCAGATGCAGATGGGCGGTGGCAAAGGTGGGGCCCTTTCATTTGGAAAAACCAAGGCCAAGTTGCGGGAGCAGGGTGATCATAAGGTCACCTTTGAAGATGTGGCCGGAATTGATGAGGCCAAGGAAGAGCTGGAAGAGATAATCGATTTCTTAAAAGATCCCGGTAGATTCACCAAACTTGGAGCCCGCATTCCCAAAGGGGTTCTGCTTGCAGGATCTCCAGGTACTGGAAAAACGCTGCTGGCCAAGGCCATTGCTGGTGAGGCGGATGTACCATTTTTCACCATTTCTGGATCAGATTTTGTGGAGATGTTTGTGGGTGTTGGTGCCTCCCGGGTTCGTGATCTCTTTAACCAGGGCAAGAAAAATGCCCCCTGTATCATCTTTATTGATGAGATTGATGCTGTTGGACGCCATCGTGGTGCTGGCCTTGGCGGAGGACATGACGAACGGGAACAGACCCTGAACCAATTGCTGGTTGAGATGGATGGTTTTGAGGAGAATGAAGGGGTTATTATTGTGGCTGCCACCAACAGGCCCGATGTCCTTGATCCTGCCCTGCTCCGCCCCGGTCGTTTTGAC
>CAYWMZ010000096.1:0-7420 GCA_964459485.1 uncultured Desulfocapsa sp.
TGCTTTGCACAGAGAGGAGTTATGCGGTAGCCGAAAAGCTTGGTATCGAGAACCTTCTTGAAAAACTGCCCCATCAGTTAAGCGGCGGACAGCAGCAGCGGGTGGCCGTGGCCCGTGCCGTGGCCGCAACTCCCAAACTGATCCTGGCCGATGAACCCACTGCAAACCTTGATTCAAAGTCTGCCGCTGACCTTATCGATATGATGGAAAAACTCAACGTAGAAGAGGGGGTGACCATTATCTTCTCCTCCCATGATCCCATGGTCATTGCCAAGGCCGGACGTTCTATAGTCCTTAAGGACGGAAGATTGTTGAGTAATCGTTGTGACTAAATCCTTGCTCCATTTTTTCACAGTCGGGTGCCTGGGCCTGGTTCCTCTCTGGTCTCTTGAGAATACCAATATTCCCGGATACGATGACCTGTATAGAGCGTTTGCTTACGATCGGATTCGGGGCCAACTCAGTCTTAAACATTCAGACCTACCCGACTATCTGGCAACCATCAGTGTGGACAATGAAACCCTCTTCATAGATAGTGATCACAGTCTCAGCAATAAGACATCCATCTATCGTGCCCATCTCTCCTACCAGGGCAGCCGCCATTCATGGACCATTGGCAAGCAGCGCATTCCTCTTGGAGTGGGTAAATTCTGGAATCCCATAGATGTCTTTAATCCCATTGATATTCAGGCAATGGAACCCGGTGAACGTAAGGGAACCGATAGTATTCACTATGAGTATAGTCTGAGCAGACTCTCATCTCTGGATGCCACCCTAGCTGATGGCAAGGCGGCTCTGTGCATCAAGGGATATCTTGACGTTGCCGATTTAGCCCTTATCACCGAATGGGATCAGGAACGGGATCTCAAGATTATTGGCTGGGAGCTGGAAGGGGATATAGGGACTACGGGAGTGGAAATGCGGAGTGAGGGTGGTTTCTTTTACAGGGGGGAAGAGGGCCTGTACAGCAGCGAATTTGTTCTTGGTGCCGAATACGGTTTTGTGAATTCTCTGGTACTCAACGCAGAGTATCACTATAATGATGAAATTCATCTGAGTGAAGTGGGACTTGCAGCCACTATCCAACCGGATTTACTCTGGATATGTTCTGTGACGAGCGTGGTGGATATGGGGGATGGCTCCGGATTTGTAGCTCCCACTGTGGAGTACAGCCTGAGCGATGAGATGACCCTCAGTGGCGGGGCCTTTCTTTACTATGGTGGAGCAGGTGCACGCTACGGATATCTTCCGGATCGATATTTTCTCAGGTGGTTTATCCACTTTTAAAGAATAGATGAAGCATGAATATCATACTTTTTACAAAAGAAGAGTGTTCCAAGGGCAGGCTACTTCTCAGCGACCACCGGGCCCGTCATGTGGTGAAAGTCTTAAGAAGTAAAGTGGGCGACAAGCTGCGGGTGGGTGAAATCAATGGTGCCATGGGGACGGGGCAGCTGCTGAGAATAGAAGCCCGTTATCCTTTTGAGGTGGAACTGGCGCTTTGCCTGGACGCAGAGCCTCAAGCCGCCCCGCCCATTGACCTGCTTCTGGCTCTGCCCAGGCCCATTATGTTGAAACGTATTCTTAGCCAGGTTACTGCATTAGGCATTGGAACTATCTATCTTATTAACGCCAATCGGGTGGAGAAAAGTTTTTGGGAGGCGGGGATACTGCATAAAGATGAGTACCTGCCCCATCTGCTCCAGGGCCTGGAACAGGCGGTGGATACCAGGCTGCCGGCAATAGAATGCCACCCTAAATTTCGTCCCTTTGTGGAGGACTATCTCCCGGAGATGAGTAAAGGGTATGGGGCGTGTGTTCTGGCCCATCCCCATGGACAGCAGACGGTGCAGCAATGCGGAGTAGCAGGGTCAGGTAGAGTTCTCTATGGGATCGGGCCGGAAGGGGGCTGGGTGGATTTTGAAGTGGAGAAATTCATGGAGGCGGGGTTTCAGACGTTTAGTATCGGCAGCAGAATCCTTAAGGTGGATACTGCGGTGGTAGCTATCCATGGTATGATACAGCAATTGCATGGGAATTGAGGGATTTTAAGTTTAGGAACGTGAAATTCGTTGCAATTCTCGTTGCAACTCCTGTAAATTAAAAGGTTTGTTTACTGCGGCTTGGAAGCCATATTCCTGGTAATTCGCCATAATGGGATCGTTTGAGTAGCCACTAGAGACCATTACCTTGGCCTCCGGATCAATGGCCAGTATTTCCTGTACTGCCTTTTTTCCCCCCATGCCACCGGGTATGGTCAGATCCATAATGATGACATCTATTTTGTTCTCTGTCTTCTGGGCCTTTCGGTAGATTCCAATTGCCTCCTGACCATCCTTAGCCTGTAGTACTTTATAACCGATTGCTTCCAAAATGGCCTTTGTAACCTGGAGAACCATAGTGTCGTCATCCATAACCAGAACCGTCCTGCCTGTGGTCTCTGTAAGCTCAAACTCCACTGCCTTTGCAGGAGACTCAGGGGGCATTGTAGTTGCGGCTGAAGTTGCAGGCAGGTAGATGCTGAAAGTGGTACCCTGTTCAGGGACGGAAGATGCAAATATAAAGCCTCCATGTTTCATGATGATTGAGTGGCTTACCGCAAGGCCCAGGCCGCTGCCCTCCTGTTTGGTTGTAAAGTAAGGATCAAATATCTTGTCAATAATATGGCCTGGGATACCGATACCGTGATCTTGGATGGTGACTAGGAGATAACGTTCGGTGTTGGTTAAGTGATGGATTTTATGAGGGTATGAGCTGTTCTTGCAGGAGATGGTAATGGCTCCGCCGCCAGGCATGGCATGGCGGGCATTAATGATAAGATTCTGGATCACCTGACTTATCTGTCCCTTATCAATTTCAACATCCCAGAGCCCATTGTCAAAGCTGTAATCACAGGAGACATTGCTGCCCCGCAGCACGAAATCGCCACAGTCTCGGATGACTCTAGCGACCGAAGCGATCTCCTTTACCGGATCACCCCCCTTGGCAAAGGTGAGGAGCTGACGGGTCAAGCCACGGGCACGAATAGAAGCAGTTTCAGCCTCTTGCAGTAAGCTTCTTGTCTCTTTCTTCACATCCCCGTCCAGTCTTGCCAGATTGATATTTCCAAGGATAGAGGACAGAATATTGTTGAAGTCGTGGGCAATACCTCCGGCGAGAACACCAACTGATTCCAGCCGTTCGACCTTAATCAGCTCCTTTTCCATATTCTTCCGTTCTGTGATATCACGGGCCACCACAAGGATGGCAGGGTAGGTGTCGAATTCAAAGAATGTACAACTCAGTTCCATGGGAATAATACTTCCATTTCGATGCAGGTAAGCACTTTCAAAGATCTGTTTTCCACTGCGGGTGATTGCCTCCAACCGTTCGGGAAGATCCTGTGAAAAGTTAGGAGCGATCAGTTTACTGGTTGTCATGTTGAGAATCTCAGCATGGGAGTAGCCCAGACTGTCACAGGCAACTGTGTTGGCCTCGAGAAGAACACCACCAGGTTCAAAGATTATAATGGCATCATTGGCATTATCAAAAAAGGTGTGGAATTTCTGTTCAGAAGCTCTAATCTTTTTAATATGAAGAGTATTGTCAATGGCAACTGCTGCCTGGTTGGCAAGGCTACAGTAAAGGGAAACCTCGTTACTGTTAAAATGACGTTTGTTCAGGGTGTGACCAATGAGTACTCCAAAAACCTCGTCTCCTATCATCATAGGGGCACAGAGTGCAGAGTGTATCTTTTTTTCAAGGACAATGGGTGGGATCTCAAAGCGTTTTTCAGTAAGAAAGTCTGTAACTACTGCTGCTTTTTTCTCAGCCACAACGTGGGTTGAGAGCCCTTGGCCCTTCACCAGTGCCAGGGTGCCGATATAGGCCTGGGAAAATCGAATAGTATCCTGGACAACAAGATGTTTCTTATCTGCCGCCAGTAGCATCAAGGTGGAAAAGTCAAACTGGAAAAGCTCTTTGCAGAGACTGGTACATTCCCGGTACAGGGCAGTGGTGTCGTTGCTGGTACTGAGGCGGTTTGAGATCATGAGGAGCTTTCGTAATTCATTTGTTCGCTCCCCAACGGTAATTTCCAGGGAGTTCTGGATGTTCTGCATGGCCACATTTGCAGCATGAAGACGTTTAATATCTGAACTGCGTTGGCGGGTCAAACTGTTAAACACTTGGGCCAGGGTTCCCAGTTCATCTTTGGCATCATCAAGAAAACTGACACTTATGTCACCTGTCTTGAGTCTTTCAGCTGTTTTGGTAAGTGTCTGAATACGATCGGTAATGCTCCGGTTCAGCAGCCAGATAATGGTGATGGCAACGCCAAATCCAATAAAGCTGAGGAGGAGATTAAGTCTCTGAGTGAACCGTCTCGTTTGGTCGATTTTGATTTGGCTCAGCCCAGCTGCACTGTTTACCAGTGTGAGTAGGTTCTGGGCCGTGGCACTCAGATTTTCTTCCTGGAGGAGGAAATCATTGAAGGTCGATTTTATCTGTTCATTGATGGCTACAATTTCCTCGCCGATTATGAGGAGATGTTCAAGAGAGCGATTAATTGAAGCCTCTTTTTTCATATTGAGTCCGGGCTCGGCTGTGATGGCCTCCCGGAGTTTCCGGATACTGTTGATCACGGCTTGCATGGAGGAACGTTTTTTGGAAACGGAGTAGTGCTGTAAGGATGCGTACATTTCATCGAATATGGCCCTGAGTTTGGGGGATGAGTGTGCTGCCCTTTTTATGGCCTCAAACTGTTGCGTCAACTGCATTTCCAGTCCATTTGAGGGGGAAATCAGCCGGGTAAGTAGTTCGTAGGAGGCAATTGAGGTTGTGGCAAAGCGTTTGGCCGATGCCAGATAGAGGTTGAGGTCTGCCTGATGGTTGTTCAACTGTTTGGAGATACCTGATGTGTCGAGAAGTCTCTGTAACTCCTTACTGAGCCGAATTGCTTTGGCCGCCTCCGATATGGATGCCTGGGCATATTTTTCGTGGGCCTTTTTAAGGCCAATCTGAGGGTAGCTCTGGAAGTAACTGCTGTGGAGATATCTGGCACGTTGCAGGCTTCGATCCATACTCAGGACGAGACGTTGAATTTCACGTTGGGTGACAATGTTGACTTCCGCCTTGTGGATGTAATCAAGGGAACGAATTCCACTGCCCGCTATACTTAAGAGGGTGAGGAGAAGAATACCAAAGCCAATACTAAATTTGGTCGAAATCTTGAGGTTATTCCAGGCGATCAGCATGTTAGGGGCAAACTCCGTGACTAAGAGTATAGGGGGGCATAGAAACCATTACTTTAGAGATGGAGTGAGGCTGAACAGAACATTCTCCTGAAGCCCCAGAATTCCTTCTGCCGGTGCCTTCAGCTGTAAGATATTAAATTGCGGCTGGGAGCAGTCGCCAAATGCATCACAGTTCATAAGGCCAGTGACGCCAGGGAAGTCTTTGATTCCATGGAGGGTATCTCTCAGGGCCTGTCGCCCGATACTGAGGGAGTTATCCTTATGGACAATGGCACTGGTTCTAATGGCTTCAAAGAGGATGTTGGCGGCATCAAAGCCACTCATATAGTAAAAGACGGAGGGCTGGCTATTAAACATTTCCTGGTACTCCTGGGCCAGGATCGTTGTGGCCGGAGTATCATGGGGTTTTGAAGGGCCCACAAAATACATACCAATCCCTGCATCTCCCACCTTTTCAATAAATGAGCTTTCTATAAGGGCTCCATCACTCATAAGAACCAGATCTTTACAGTAAGGATGTGTTCTGGCCTGTAGCAGCAGCATATTGCCCTCAGGTTGAAAGAGGGGAAAGAATATGATCTGGGCCTTCGATTGGGCAACACCATCAAGAATGGGCCCCATATCCTGATCCCCCTTACTGACTGAGCTGTTAAAGACTATCCTGCCGCCAAGCTCCCGGAAGGTTTGCCGAAAGCCCTCAGTGAGCCCCTTGGTGTAAATATCACCATCGTTAATGACGGCAGCCCTTTTTACCTTCAGGTGGGTAAATGCATAAATAGCAGCAGCTTTGCCGGCCTTTTCCTCATTGGGAGATGTTCTGAAGTAACCAGGGTAGTATTCTGGGGCCTTTTTTCCGGCAATGGAGCTCAGGAAGGGGGCACTATTGTTGCCGGATATCATACTGAGTCCTGCCTTGGACATGGCCTGAGAGGCACTGGCAGCAGCACTGGAACAGGTGGTGCCGTAAATGGCGATGGTTTCGGGATCTGCAATCAGCTTCAGTACTGCGTTGGCACCTCCCTCACTGCTACAGCCGGTGTCTTCGGTCTGGAGCTGTATTTCATGGCCAAGGATGTGGTTATTTGTTCGGGATACGGCAAGCTTAAGACCTCTCACCTGCTCTATACCAAGTGTGGCCACATCCCCTGACAGTGCCTGAAGGACTCCAATTTTGAGTGGAGCCTCTGCTGCAATTTCAACACAGCCAATGGGGTCTTCACAGGGGGCCTGGTCTGTCACTTGTGGTTTACAGCCACTGACGCTAAGGAGACAGAGGAGTAGTGCTAGAAGCGGAATGTGAAGGCTGTGACACAAACGGTATTTCATGGGCTGCTCTCATTGGAATTTGTTGCCGGTTTGTAATGGCCCGCACTTGATTGCAAGTATTTAATTATAGGAGCCTTGGGGGGGGGATACAAGGATATTTTTTTACCTCACGTTTTGAGGGTGAAGAGAGAAGGGAGTAGGCCAGTTTTAGCCTATTTGAATATGGTGCCGTTAGGGGTCTAGTGAGAGATGATTAATCTGGGTAACGATTTGTTTTTTAGTGGAAAAGTGAAAGTTGTGGTGTATTATAATAAACTTAAATAGGGGATGTGGCTAGTAAAGAGCTTACACGGAGAGATGGTTTGCAGCATTGGGATGGTCTAGAAAGACGACAGAGGGGGGGGGGACGCAGGCTGAGCATATCAAGGCGACACGTTCAAGAACGGCGTTATGACTACCGTGAGGCGGATCCACCGGCCAAGCGTTCAATCAAATCCTGGATGCGTTCCCTGTCAAATGCCAGGTTGGGTGTTGACCGTCGTAAGGGAGCGGAACGTCGTCTTCTGAGGGATAGACGTTCGTTACAGCTCCGTTCTTTGCTCAGTCCGGAAGAACTGGCAGCTCTGCTCCAGGAGTAGTTCTGTTACATTCTCAGATTTCTCTGATCAAACACCCCTTTCGCTTGCGCAGCTGCATCACCATTCCCTCAGAGGCATAAATCAGCAAGCCACACCATACCAGGGTAAAGCCAATAAGTTGTTCTCTGGGAAAGGCCTCACCATACACAAAAATACCTATACAGAGTTGTAGGCTGGGAGCCAGATATTGCACCACCCCCAGAGTGGAGAGCTGCATTTTCTGGGCGGCATAGCCAAAGAGCAGCAGGGCTTCGGCGCTCAGGCCGTCCCGGCCGGCCCGAC
>CAYWMZ010000097.1:0-7413 GCA_964459485.1 uncultured Desulfocapsa sp.
GGGAGATGGACCCCATAAGCAGCACAGGGACAATGGCCACCACAAAGAAATTGATGGTCAGAAAACGCCTAAGACTCAGTTTTTCAAAAACCGATGTCATTTTGTACCTGTATCCAGAGGATGGAAACGTCCGTCTTTCACCGTCAGCAGGAATGTCTTTCGTTCTGGATCACCGAAGGCATCAATCACAATGGTTCCCTGGGTTCCCTTAAAGGTTTTTATCCCTTTTATGGTTTCACGAAGCATATCGGGGTTAGGATTCTTTTTCAGGGCAGTAAAAAGTACCTGAGCCGCCTCATAGGAGAAGTGACTGGCAAAATTAGCCGGATGACCAAATCTCTTCTCGAACTGGCTGCGGAATTCCTTTGATTCAAAGCTTGGATAGCTCGAAACAAACCAGTGGCAGAAGATAACCCCCTCCACAGCACTGCCACCATTACGAAGAAACTCTTCTGTCATGGACCACATGGTGGCAAAGATAGGTATCTTCCTCCCAAGTTTTTGCAGCTGTTGGCAAACTTGTGCTGCATCACTGGCAGCCGCTACCAGGACAACTCCATCGGGTGCATAGCCAACAATTTCTTCTGCCAATGCGGAAAAGCTCAAGCTTTTGCAGGATTTGAAAGGAACCGGAATAACAATCCCCTGCCCCTGCTTTCCATAATAGTCCTGAATTCCCTGGAA
Source organism: uncultured Desulfocapsa sp. (assembly GCA_964459485.1). GTDB lineage: Bacteria > Desulfobacterota > Desulfobulbia > Desulfobulbales > Desulfocapsaceae > Desulfocapsa. The sequence continues at coordinate 685 of CAYWMZ010000097.1, forward strand.
CCACTCACCACTAAAGACCACATTGCTCTTATCATAGAGCACCACCACCCGACGCAGCTTCTTGTCATTGTAGAGATATTTGGAAAGGCGGGTAATGGCATCACGATTGGACGACATCACCCGAAAGAAATAATCGTCGATACCTGTGAGACTGTTGGTGGAAGTAGTGGGACTGATCATCAGCACCTTATTGGCATTACTCACCGGCAAGGCAGCACTGGTCATGGTAGAAGTCATGTGGCCCACTATGGCCACAACTCCCTCATTTATGAGTTCCTGCTGCACCCGTGCCGCCTCCATAGGATCCTGACGATTATCACGAGTGATCAATTCAACGGGCCGACCGCCTATACCACCTGCCAGATTGATCTCCTCCACAGCCAGAATAACCCCATCGCGACCATAGGTTGCCAGATTAGAATGGCGACCGGTGAGCCCCGCTGCAAAACCGATCTTTATCGGCTCCGGATTCTGCTCACAGGCAGTGGCCAACAACAACACCAGGATCATCAAAATAATACGTTCAGCCTTCCAGAATCGCATAATTCCCCTCCAGAAATAAGCAAACAGTACTACAAAATCTGCCCAGAAGGACATGGACAGATTTCCCTACTGAAGGATATGAAAAAAAAAAGGCTAATGTCAAGGAAAAGAATAACCCTATGTGACGAGAACCATGGCAAAAGTACTACGACAACCAAAATACGATGAAAATCAGGAGTATTTCTCCCGCAAAGCAGCCACAGCAGTATCTTCCACAAAATCACTAAACGGCATCATCCGATCGATCACACCGCCCGGGAGTAACTCCACTATCCTGTTGGCGATGGTATCTATAAACTGATGGTCATGGGAGGCAAAGAGGATTACCTCAGGGAAGCCAATCAGGCCATTATTGAGGGCAGTGATGGACTCCAGATCCAGATGATTAGTGGGCTCATCCATGATGAGGCAGTTGGCATCTGAGAGCATCATTTTTGCCAGTAAACAGCGTACCTTTTCACCACCCGAGAGGACACTGGTCTTCTTTAAGGCCTCTTCACCGGAGAACAGCATTTTTCCCAGATAGCCCCGGGCAAAGGTCTCCCCTTCGGTTATGGGGGTGTAGTCACCAAGCCATTCCACCAAGGTCACATCTTTCTCAAAATAGGCGCTGTTCTCTTTTGAGAAGTAGGCCTGATTAATGGTCACCCCCCAGCGAAAGCTGCCGCTGTCTGCCTTAATTTCTCCAGTAAGAATTTGAAAGAGGGCTGTTCTGGCAAGACTGTTCATGCCGACAAAGGCAATTTTATCTCCCTTATTGACAGTAAGATCAAGGCCGGAAAAGAGCAACTCTCCTTCAAAGGATTTACTGAGCCCCTTAATCTCAAGAATAATATCGCCGCAGGCTCTGCCAGGTTTGAAATGGATAAAGGGATACTTTCTGGAAGAGGTGGGCATCTCTTCCAGGGTCAGCTTATCCAGCAGTTTCTTGCGTGATGTGGCCTGTCGTGCCTTGGAGGCATTGGAGGAGAAACGCCTGATAAAATCTTTGAGTTCCTCAGCCTTGGCTGTGGCCTTCTTATTTTCATTCTGTTTCTGCTGCAACACCAGCTGACTGGCCTGGTACCAGAAGTCGTAGTTCCCCACATAGGTTGTAATCTTGCCAAAATCGATATCGGCCACATGGGTACAGACCTGATTGAGAAAATGCCTGTCATGGGAGACAATAATAACGGTGTTCTGAAAACGATCCAGAAAATTCTCCAGCCACAAGATGGAGGCAAGATCCAGGTTATTGGTGGGCTCATCAAGGAGGAGTACGTCCGGGGAACCGAAGAGAGCCTGGGCCAGCAGAACCCGAACCTTCTCACCACCTTCCAACTCCTTCATGCTTTTGTGAATCAGTGCCTCACCTATTCCAAGGCCACTGAGCAGCACAGCGGCCTCAGATTCGGCCTCATAACCGTTCAGTTCATCAACCTCGGCCTCAAGTTCGCCACTGCGGATACCGTCTTCCTCGGTGAACTCGGCCTTGGCGTACAGGACCTCACGTTCGGCAAGCAACGTATAGAGCCGCTTATGGCCCATGATAACGGTGTCAATCGCCTTCATTTCGTCAAAGGCAAAGTGATCCTGCCGCAGCACAGCAATGCGCTCGCCGCTGCCCACAGAGACAGAACCCCGATCTGGATCAAAATCTCCGGCCAAAATCTTTAAGAATGTTGTCTTACCGGCACCATTGGCCCCAATGAGTCCGTAACAGTTGCCAGGTGTGAATTTAATATTGACGTCCTGAAAGATCACCCTCTTCCCATAGGAGAGGGCAACGTCGTTTGCAGTAATCATTTTTTTCCTTTGTGTAATTCGTGAACGCTGAATTTCTATCTTCTGAGAAACTGTTTATCGACTGATCCAAAACAGCTTTAGCACAAGCCTACTGGGGATACACCTTCACCATCTTGTTTTTCTTCCATTCCCCCACATACCTAAAACCACTGGGGTAGATAAACGTTCCCCGACCTTGCATCAGTCCATCCTTCCAGCTTCCCACATACTTATTGCCATTGGACATTCTCATAGTGCCGTATCCGTCCATCTTTCCCTTTGCCCACTGGCCCACATAGCGGCTGCCATCTGTGGCCTGATAGGTACCATGGCCATGCCACAGGTTATTTTCCCAGGTACCCACATAGCTACTGCCATTGACCTGCTTCAGGCTACCATAGCCAACTTTTTTATCATCTTGCCACTCTCCGGTATACTGATCGCCATTGGCGTACACCACCTTTCCGTTACCATTTTTACGGCCATTCAGCCACTGTCCGCTATAACGTTCGCCATTGGCCCAGGTGTAGACACCATAGCCGTTCTCGCAGTCACCGCTGACACAAGCATCAACATAACGGACACCACCGGCGGTGGTAAAACTTCCTTTTCCGACATCGACACCAGCCTCCCACACACTTTCATAGATATCGCCACTTACATAAGTATAACGGCCCGGACCTTGTTTTTTACCAGCCTTCCAGTTTCCCTCAAACCGATCTCCGTAGGCAAAGGTCAGGCTTCCCTTACCTTCACGCTGGTCATTGTACCAGCCCCCTTCATAGCGGTCACCATTGGCACTGATGGCAATCCCTTGACCATGTTTCTGACCACTGCGCCACTGCCCGGAATACATATCACCATTGGCCTTGGTAAAGGTTCCAAAGCCGTCCAGCTTACCATCCTTCCAACTCCCTTCCAGGTGTTCACCGCTAGTGAGGGAGAGGGTTCCCTCTCCATTAGAACAATCCCCTTGGATACAGTTTGAGGTGCAACCAGCCAGCAACACAACTCCCAAAAAAGAGAGACTGTATAACAATCGGTATCCACAGACCATACAAATATCCTTCTTGAAAAGGTTTGTTCCTGCTACTTTGCCAGATCTTCGTTTACATACCCTATATAGCTGAAATTCTCACCACATCACTGTCACTCTAATTCAAAAGACAATTCTTACAATGGAAGATGTACGCCATTTGAAGGTTTTTCCAAAAAAGTAATGCCCCCAAATGAGGTGCAATGTTTTTATCACCTGACACAAGACTTTTTGTTTGTTATTAACAGCCGATAGCTAAACATTCAACCCTTAACCAAGAGGCCGCAAATGACCCCGGAAACAGAAAAAGAGTTCAACACATTTATCGAAGACTGGAACGAACCGTCCAACAAAAACAAAAGCTTTTTTCTACGCTTCAAGGAACAGCTAGAAACAATGGAGGGCGTGACTCTGGACTTTATTTCACGTCCTGGTATCACCTACTCCCTGCGTGCTGTACACAGGCATCAGGTAAATAGAGATCTTTTTGTTATGGTAGATGTCATCGAAGATGTCTCCCGCTGGCTTTCAGTTTGTTTTTACGGCGAGATGATTACCGACCCGGATGAGAGGGGGGATTTAGTTCCCGGCGGCCTTCTTGGTGACGATGCGATCTGCTTTGACCTGGAAGAGCATGACGAAACTCTGGTAAAATATATTGAGCAACATCTTGCTGAGGCCCACCTCATGGCCGCTGCCAAGTAGATGGTGGTACAGGCATGGATGAACGATGGCTGGAAACCCCACATTTCCCTTCCATGTGCCAGAAGTTGATGATAGGATTTTAACAGGATCTTTCATCATGCACTCCCATCTTCTGGCTATATTGCCACAACAGGGCTAATCACTTCCCATTGCCAGAGCAGTGATTTGCCCGTATTCAAGGATACTCACATGACCATTAAGAAAAAAATGGTGCTCCTGGCACTGCTACTGATATGCCTCCTGTCCCTCACAGGTCTACTCCAGTTAAGGTCTATCTCCAATATCAATCAGCAGTGGAAGAGCTATCGGGAAACGGCCCTTAAAAACCAGGCGGGTCAGGAGCTAAGCCAAACCATCAAACAAGTCCCTCTCTTTATGGCAATAACTGCTGCCATCCTAGGCCTCTTCCTCGTTATCTTTTTCATTGTGCTCAACCAGATGAGTAGGCGACTCGACAAGCTCCGCAAGTGCACCATGGAAATGGCTAAGGGAAACTTCTCATTCCCTATTCCCATAGATGGTAATGATGAGATTACCGCCGTAGGTGTTGCAATCCTGGATATGGCTGAGAACTTACAAGCCGTAATCCCCCAGATTCACAAACAGACCCTGGCCCTTAGCACATCATCCGAAAACCTGGCTTCCATCTCACGGGAGCTTCTCTCTGGAACCGCAGAAGCCTCCCAACAGGCCGACAGTGTGGCCGTAGCCACCAATGAAATGAGTAACAACATGAACTCGGTGGCTGCCGCCAGTGAAGAGGCCTCCACCAATGTAAGCTTGGTCTCCACTGCCATTGAGGACATCCTGACCTCTGTGGAAGAGGAATCCCAGCAGACCAGTAGGGCAAAGGCTGTAACAGAAAAGGCGGTGACCTTGGTGGCCAGCTCCTCTGAAAAAGTAGATGCCCTCGGCAAGGCGGCAACAGAGATCAGCAAGGTAACAGAAGTCATCACAGAAATCTCCGAGCAGACCAATCTCCTGGCCCTCAATGCCACCATAGAGGCGGCCCGTGCAGGGGATGCCGGGAAGGGCTTTGCCGTTGTAGCCAATGAGATCAAAGAACTTGCCAAGCAGACTTCCAATGCCACGATGGAGATCAAAAATAAAATCACCTCTATCCAGGGATCAACAGATGAGACGGTGAAAGAGATCCGTCAAATCACGGAGGTTATCAATGAAGTGGATGGTATCGTCACCGAGATAAGTCTTGCAGTGGATAAACAGAGTGCCACCTCTGGAGAGATTTCCCAGAATGTGATGCAGGCCGCAGCCGGAATTGCCGAAGTTAACGAAAACGTGTCCCAGACCTCCGCCGTTTCAGCAGAAATCGCCCAGAAGATCTCGGATACCAGTGGCACTGTCTCCAACCTCTCAGGAAGTGGTAATAAGATTGATGCCACAGCGAATGATCTGGCCCAGCAGGTTGCAATTCTAAAAAGGCTTACCAAGAAGTTTACATAGGCTTTTTGGCATGACCTGAAAACAATTTGGGACTCAGCCAAAGGTACGTCAGGGCTTTCAAGTGCCCCCTCCCTTGAAAGCCCTTTTTCTATCATTGCCAAAGCAGCGGGAACAGCAGAAGCTACTCCTTATTCCTGAATATTGCCAATGATCCGGGGTGGTGCATCTCTTCCTCCATCTCTACTGTGTGGCACACAGCACAGCCCCTATCGGCAGCAATGGGATAGGGAGTTCCCTGATACTGCATGGGCTGCAAACCTCCTGCGGCCGCGCCATAGGGACTGGTCACCGGGTAGAGAGAATGGGGCTGACCATGACAGGAAGAACAGAGAACCGTTCCCGCCCCTCCCATACGGTTATGAAAGAGACCACTTTCGCCTTCTGTCCACACATTAAAGGCTGTGTCTGTTTCAGGGGGGCCAAAATCAACGTGGCAGCTGAGACAGTCCGGCTGCATAGTCCATGGACTCCGGGGCAGGATATCAGACAGGGCTGTTTCTCCCTTGCCCTCCAGCTGTTCCAGCATTTTCTTTGCAGCCCCCGTTTCAGCAGCAGCCACTAGAAGGCTCGCACTGTGGTCCACCAGACTACCATGACAGTTGCTGCATGTGAGTTCAGCCTGTTTATGAATTCCATCATAGGAGTGACTGGCCCCCATCTCACTGGATGCGTGGCAGAGCGTACAACCCTGTCCATCCCCGTCACCCAGGACTGCGGCATGGAAGCCATGGATTGCCGTCGACAGATCCAGAAGACCAGGCCTGCCCTGCGCCCCTCGGCTACTATCCGCATGGCACGATGAGCAAACTACGATCTCCCCATGTTCCAAACGTGCACTGAGTTTTGTGTTATTCTTTCTATCATGGGAGGCCAGGATACCTGCCGCAGTCTCTTTGGAGAGACCGGTTCTGCCCTCCACCCGCCAACTGCCACCGTGACAGTTACGACATCCAATTTCAGTGGCAACCCCTATCTGAGATCTGGTCACAGCAACGACTTTCCCGGCCAGTTCTGCGGTAAAGTATACCGTCACAAAGGGCTGATACGGTTTCACAAGGGCTGGAATTTCCTTCAGATCAGCCTCAAAATACCCATCTGCCGCCCGCATCACACCCGAAACGGGGCCAGATCCGGTAGCAATCGTATAGCGCAACGTAACATCGTCGAGCTGTACAGTGGGGCTGGGATCACGATGGATCAGCTGGGCCCGCAGCACC
>CAYWMZ010000098.1:0-7315 GCA_964459485.1 uncultured Desulfocapsa sp.
ATATATTTGAATATCTGCTGGAACGGGACGACTCGGTGATGAATATCCTCGGAGCCACCTCTGGAGATACCGGCAGTGCTGCTATCTATGGCGTCCGCGGTAAAGAACGTATCAATATCTTTATCCTGCACCCCCATAATCGGGTCAGCAAGGTTCAAGAAAAACAGATGACCACGGTGACTGATGCCAATGTGTTCAACATTGCCATTGACGGCACCTTTGATGACGGTCAGGCCATAGTTAAAACCATCTTCAATGATCTGGATTTCAAGGAAAAACAGCACCTGGGTGCCATCAACTCCATTAACTGGGCCCGGGTCCTGGCCCAGGTGGTCTACTATGTCCACGCCTGCCTCCATATCAGCGCCCACGAGGCGGACAAGGCCACGGACTTCTCGGTACCCACCGGGAATTTTGGAGATATATTTGCCGGATACATTGCAAAACGGATGCTGCCCGAAGGCTGTATTCGTAAACTCCTGCTGGCCACCAACTCCAACGATATCCTGTCACGCATGGTGAGTGATGGTGACTATTCACTGGGTGAAGTTGTGGCAACCTCAAGCCCCTCCATGGATATCCAGTCGGCCTCAAACTTTGAGCGTTATCTCTACTATCTCCACGACGAAGAGCCATCCCGAACCAAACGGGCAATGGAGACCTTTGCAGAAACTGGTAAGATAGATCTTAGCGACTACAAAGATCAGATCCAGCGGGATTTCACAACCGAGCGGGCCAGTGAAGAGGATGTCGCCAACTGCATTCGTGAATTCTACAAAGAGTACGGATATATCCTCGACCCCCACACCGCAGTTGGTGTCCACTGCGCCCTGCAACACCAGAAGAAGGGCATCCCCATCTGCTGCCTTGCCACTGCCCACCCCGCCAAATTTGGTGATACGGTGGAAGAGGCTATCCAGACCCCGCTGGAACTACCATCGACCATCAGTGACCTTATGGTTCCTGGCAGGGAATCACGCTGTGAATATATGGAAGCAGATCGCAACCTGATCCAGGAGTTTGTCAAAAGCCACTCCAAACACAGGAAATAGCGATGCTTAGACAGGCGGAGGAGTACCGGAGACGAGTGGAGGAGTGCGTCGTCCATTTGCATGACACTCTACCCTTTGTTCCAGATATTGTTATCCAGTTAGGTACCGGCCTTGGAAATTTGGGTACGAAGATAGAGGCCCAGTACACGCTCCCCTACTCTGAAATCCCCCACTTTCCAAAGTCCACTGTGGCCAGCCACAGCGGCAATTTGATCCTGGGCAAGCTTTGCGGCAGGAAGGTTGCAGTGCTTCAGGGCCGGTTTCATTTTTACGAGGGCTACTCCACCAAAGAGGTGGCCTTTCCCATTCGGGTGCTGTCGCTGCTTGGTGCGAAGACCCTGATCCTCACCAATGCAGCAGGTGGCCTCAACCCACTGTTTCAAGCCGGTTCCATTATGGTTCTTCGGGATCACCTGAATTTCCTTGGCGAAAATCCACTCCGAGGGCCCAACATAGACAGCTGGGGCCCTCGTTTCCCCGACTTTTCCACACCCTACCATCCGGGACTGATCAAGACTGCCCTGGACAGTGCCAGCCACTGCGGCATTCAGAATGTTATCAGCGGAGTCTATGTCTGCATTCCCGGCCCAAGCCTTGAAACACCCGCCGAAACGAGGTGGCTCAGGGAGTGTGGTGCCGATGCCGTGGGGATGTCTTCAGTGCCGGAAATGATCGTTGCCAGCCATGGCGGTATGGATGTACTTGGCCTCTCTGTTGTTTCCAATGTCAATGATCCCGACAACTTTGAGCCAATTCTCCTGGAAGATATCATCAAAACGGCCGAGGCTATGGAGCCAAAACTTGAGCAATTGATAATGGAGATCGTGACAAGGATGGCATCATGAGCAGAAAACAGGTAGACAGGATCATCTCAGGGAGCTACCTCCTCCCGGGTTCCAGCCAGGCAGAGCTTATCCACGATGGGGCTCTTGCCATCAGCGACGACACCATCACAGCCGTTGGCAGCCGCCGGGATATCCTGGCAGAGTACACAACCGAGCAGCACTTGCATACGGAGCACGGCCTGATCATGCCGGGTCTTATCAACACCCACACCCATGCCCCCATGGCCTGTTTTCGAGGTCTGGCCGATGACCTGCCCCTGATGACCTGGCTTGAAGAACATATCTTTCCGGTGGAGGCCAGATGGACACCTGAGATGGTGTATCAGGCCAGCCTGCTGTCTCTAGCCGAGATGATTAAATCAGGTACTACCAGTTTCTGTGACATGTACCTCTTTTCAAAAGAGGTGGCCAGGGCCACCGAAGAATCTGGAATGCGGGCCTGGATAGGTGAGGTACTCTACGACTTCCCCTCACCCTGTTACGGGGACCTGGAAAACGGCTTTGCCTATGTGGAAGATCTCTTCAGCCACTATCACGATCATCCCCTGATTACTATCAGTGCTGATCCCCATTCAGTCTATACCTGTTCACCTGCACTGCTCACAAGACTTGGCGAGGTTGCCAGTGATCACGACGCTCTGTATGTTATTCACCTCTCGGAAAACCAGGCAGAGGTTGATACCAGCAGGGAACGATTTAACTGTAGCCCGGTACAGCATCTTGAAAACTTAAACCTGCTCGGCCCCAAAACCCTGGCCGCCCACTGTGTTATGCTTGATGATGCAGAGATTGATCTTTTTGCCGCTCGTTGTGCCAAGGTGGCCCACTGTCCTGAATCAAACATGAAACTGGCATCCGGGACAGCCCCTGTGCCTCAGATGCTGAAAGCGGGTGTGGAGGTAGGTATTGGCACCGATGGGGCCGCCTCCAACAACGATGTGGATATGTTTGGAGAGATGAACAGTGTAGCCATGATCCATAAGGCCAGCCAGCTTGACCCCACTGCCATGAATGCGGAACAGAGTCTGCATGTGGCAAGCCTCGGGGGAGCGGCCACCTTAGGTGCTACAGATAGCATAGGCTCACTGTCCGTAGGCAAAAAGGCAGATCTTATTGTGCTCGACATGAATCAGCCCCATCTCACCCCCATGTACAACGTTCCCTCCCATCTGGTCTACGCAGCCCGCGGCAGTGATGTCATCCATTCCATTATCAACGGAGAGCTGATCATGGAGAATAGAATCCTCCTGACTCTGAATGAAAATAAGATCCTTGCCCAAATGCGAGAAATCGGCCAAAATATCGTGCGCTATGGAAAGGATTGACATTCTGGCCCCTCTGCTCTACATTTAGCGGGTGCAATGGAGAGAAACTGTTTTGATTTGAACTTATACTTATTATTAATATAGAGGCTATTATGTTTGGACTTGGCATGCCGGAACTGGTTGTTATCCTGGTCATCATCGTAATTATTTTTGGTGCTGGTAAGCTCCCGGAGATCGGATCAGGAATAGGCAAGGGCATCAAGAACTTTAAGGATGCCACAAAGAAGGAAGAGGCAAAAAAGATTGATGAAGAGACCAAGGATGATTCCAAGGCCTGAGTTACTCACCTATCGCCAACGCCCCCCTAAAAACAGGAGAAAACCATGTTTGGACTTGGAACCCCGGAATTAGTTGTAATTTTAGGTATTGCCGTACTCGTCTTTGGCGGAAAGAGGCTCCCAGAAATTGGATCCGGTCTTGGCAAGGCTATCTCTTCCTTTAAAAACGGTATCAGTGACGTTGAGGATAGCGGTAAAAAAATCCTCGATGATGTCCCTGGGGTAAAAGAAGTTGCCGCTGTGAAGGATAAGGTGGATGCTGTGAAAAATATTGGGAGCATTCTCAAGTAATTCACGAATTCTCTACACTACAGCATAGTATACAAGGAGAGCCATAATCGGTTCTCCTTTTTTTGTTTTCAGAAGTTCTCCCCTCTTTCCCTGGCAGTCACAGCACCAATCTTGACAATAGGTGCCATTTTGACGTATCCTGAGGGTAATAGTGAGACCATAGAGTAAGGCTTTATTCCACCTGTCATCTAAACTCAGAAGGTTGCCATGTCCTCAAACCGCAGAAACTACGAGCGCCTGCTTATTCGCAGGTACGCACTCCTGAAACTGGCCAATGGGAAGGTGCTGGAGGGGCAGACCCGTGATATGAGCGTGGGGGGAGCTTTCATTGAATGCGAACCGGACATCGAGATCACTGAAGGAACAGAATGCAGTATCAGTCTCGCTCTTGATGAGACAGATCAGGAGAAAACAACAGAGATTTACGGTACTATCAGCCATTGCGATTCAGATGGCCTTGGATTTTTTTTTCTAAAAGTTAATTCCGTTTTTTACCAGTTTATCGGGGAGGCATCGGACGAATAGAGAGAACGTTTATAGTCACATATTACAGCACAACTGGAGAGGGACAACCTCCCCTGTTGTGCCATTCACCCCAGCACTCTTTAAACAGAAACATTGTCCCCACTCCTGGCAAGCACCGACTCCAGGCCCCGCTCCCTCTTCCAGTCCAGAAACAGACTTGCAAGCAGATCATCCCTCCGCTCCTGTTTGCGCCGCATAAGTCGCAGACCTGCCAGTTGCCATCGGCTAGATGCACCGAACCTGAAGCGTGGAAGCGTTCCCTGTGTACGCCTTCATCGGCTGGCAACTGCAAGCGAAACTCCGGTTGCTGCTCCCGCTGCACTACCCTCAACTCTGCTGTCCTACCGGTCACATCCCTATGTTCTTGCGACGCATCCATGCTGATCCGTGAAGTTTTTATTATCATTACACTCCTCCTGCGTCATATCTATTTATGGCCGGTGGCCGGTGTCCCCCCTTGCACGAGACAAAGAGAGCCTCATCTATTCATATCGACGGTTTCGCTAAATTGTTAAGCCGTCTTTTTCCCCTTTCAGCTTGACAAAAACAGCTTTTTGTTATAAGCATCTTGGTTCGCCTATTATTTCTCACTTTTTCCGCAAATACCCTGCGGGGAACTTGAAAAGGGGCAACTTGCCCCACAAATTAATTAATACGCCTGTTGCTGTATTTGGCAGCAGGATCCTCTCTTAATTACTCAGGAGTAATGAATGTGTCGTTTAGCCCTGAAAACAGCCAGTGAGGCCTTCTCTCCCTATGAAGTGCTTCAAGGGATGGAGGCCATGCAGGAAGGATACGATGGTTCCGGCCTTGGACTCCTTCTGCGAGGTATAGACTTCGACGATTATAAGTATAATACGAAGAACCCTATCCTCTCCGGCATTGCCCACACCGAAGAGGCCTGGCATCGTCTCAACAACTTTATGGAGAAGCGGGGTTTCGAACTCCGTTATGACCATGAGTTTGAGACCAGACCGGAACTTATAGAGGCCAAGGATCGCTATCGTTACTTCCTGCGGGTCTACAGAATGCCCAGCGCCTTGGCTGCAAAGTCCGAGGAAGAGATTGAGACCGAGCTGATGCTCACCCGTCTGGCCCTCAGAAAAGATGGTGAAGAGCACGGAAATGATCTCACGGCCTTTTCCTTCTGGCCCGACGTTGCCACCATTAAGGAAGTGGGCTGGCCCCTGGTTATCGGTGATGCACTGAACCTTTCCGATAACCGGATTAAGTCCCGGGTCTGTATGGCTCAGGGCAGGCAGAACACCAACTATGGTATCAACCTCTACGCCTGTCACCCCTTCTTTCTCCAGGGAATTTCCACCATGACCAATGGTGAGAACACCGCCTTTGTCCCCATTCGGGACTGGCTTTTGGGTAAGCATTTCCCAGGATACACAGGCTATCAGAGTGACTCGGAGACCTTTACCCATATCCTCCACTACACCCTGAAGCACCTGAAACTGCCATTGCAGGCCTAGAAGCATATTATCACCCCGCAGCGAGGCGAAGAACTGCTGCGGCATCCGTAGGGAAAATTCCTCACCGGACTCCGGGACAGCTGTCGTCGTCTTATCATCGACGGCCCTAATGCGGTTATTGCCACCCTGCCCGATGAGAGCTGTATGCTGGTAATGGATCAGAAGAAGTTACGCCCTGCAACTGTGGGGGGAAGACCCGGTGTCTGGGCCTTTGCCTCAGAGATGTGCGGCGTTGATGCCATGGTTCCCGACCGTGACCCATCACTTGATTTCCAACCCATGCGTGAACACACAATTATCGTACCACCAGAACGAAAGGAACTGACAATATGGTCTCAGCACGATCCGTATCCGTTGGACCAGGCAGCTTAAGTTACACCGATCTGCCCTGGATCATCCAGCACCGCGAAGACAGATGTACCCTCTGCGGCCATTGTACCGCAGTATGCCCCAAAGAGGCCATTTATCTCGCCTATAGACGCCAGAGGATGCCAAAGCTTGACGTCCTCAAGAAGAAACGTGGCAACGAGTACCGCACTTTTGTGGGTATTCGCCAGAAGAAAAATATGGCCAACGCCTGTATCGGTTGTTCCATGTGTTCCATGGTCTGTCCCAATGAGGCCATAGTTCCGGTTCCCAACACCAATGAGCATCGAACCCTCTTCTTTAACAACCAGAAGGGCGAGCCCATGAAACGTGGTGGCCGGCGCAATAAGGTGGGTCCGACCCTCCTTGACCGGATCATGTTTAACCGCATCTCCATGCTCACCGATCCGGCACTCGATGCCGGGCGTCACGAGTTCAATGTGACCACCACCCTTGGTCGTACCCTCGACCCGGCTGAATTTTTAAAACGCACCCGTGAAGGGGGCTGGATTCCGCCAACACGAGAGATCTTTCCCTTTGTGATCGGTTCCATGTCCTTTGGAGCCCTCTCGCCCAATATGTGGCTGGGTCTACTCCAGGGTGTCGCCTACTGTAACGAAGTACTTGGTATCCCGGTTGTGATGTGCACCGGTGAGGGTGGTTGCCCACCCTGGGTCTTAAAAAGCCCCTACCTCAAGTACATTGTGCTTCAGATTGCGTCCGGTTATTTTGGATGGGATGAGATCATCCGTGCCATTCCGGATATGCAGTGCGATCCTGCTGCCATTGAGATCAAATATGGCCAGGGTGCCAAACCGGGTGACGGCGGACTGCTGATGTGGTTCAAGGTCTCCAAACTGATCGCTCGTCTGCGCGGTGTTCCTGAAGGTGTGGATCTGCCATCTCCTCCTGTTCACCAGACCCTCTACTCCATTGAGGAGTCGGTGATGAAGATGATCCAGACGCTGTCCACCGCATTTGGCCATAAGGTGCCGATCTATCCCAAGATCTCCGCCTCAACCAGTGCCAAATCCGTACTTAACAACCTGGTGCGCAACCCCTATGCGGGTGGTCTGCTCATCGACGGTATCGATGGCGGAACCGGCGCAGCCTACAACGTCTCCATGGATGCAACGGGCCATCCCATCGCCT